>NZ_JBHZEJ010000034.1:0-82354 GCF_042756365.1 Streptomyces sp. NPDC059092 | reverse complement strand
GCCGCCTCGGGGTGTACGGCCTCGGGTACGGCCTTCAGGAAGAGGTACGCAGCGCGCGGTCGACCAGCGGGCCGGCCGCCCCGGTGTAGCCGACGGGATCGCACAGGGTCGCCAACTCGGCTTCGTCGAGGCCGAGTCCGGGAATGTCACCCAGGACCTGGGCCAGGGGGCGTCCCGTCTCCTCGGCCTCCCGTGACGCGTCGTCCAGCAGCTCTCTGGCGGCCTCGCCGCCCCGGCGGGGCGCGAGTACGGAGACGATCCGCTCGGCACTGGTCCGGGATCCGGTCAGCTCCAGGTTCTCCCGCATCCGCTCGGGCCGCACCCGCAGCCCCTCGGCGAGCTGTACGGCGGTGTGGGCGGCGCCCCCGGCCAGGCGCAGGCACTCGCGCAGCGGCTGCCACTCCGCGTGCCAGGCGCCGGCCGACCGCTCGTCCTCGGAGACCAGACACTGCGTCAGGACCGAGGCGATCGGCGGGACCTGTATCGCCGCGCTGCGCAGCATGGTGGCCAGCACCGGATTCCGCTTGTGGGGCATGGCCGAGGATCTGCCCCGGCCGGGCGCGGTGGGTTCGGCGACCTCGCCGACCTCGGTCCTGACCAGTGACTGCACATCGACGGCCAGTTTGCCCAGCGCCCCGGCGGTGAACGCCAGGGCCGAGGCGAGATCGGCCACCGGGGAGCGCAGCGCGTGCCAGGGCAGCACCTGCCGGGCGAGCCCGGTCTCCTCGGCGAAGGCCGCGACCAGCTGGTCGGGGTACGCGGCCGCCGCCGCCCCGGTGAGAGGGGCGGCGGCGAGATAGCCGGCCAGGGTGCCCGCCGCTCCGCCGAGCGACACGGGCAGAGCCGCGTCCACCGCGCCGAGCCGCTGGGCGGCGTCCAGCACGAGCCGGCGCCAGCCCGCCGCTTTGAGACCGAAGGTCGTGGGCACCGCGTGCAGCGCCAGGGTGCGGCCCGCCATCGGGGTGTCCCGGTGTTCGGCGGCCAGACGGGCCAGCGCGTCGGCGGTGGTGCGCAGATCCGCCCGGATCAGCCCCAGCGCGCGGCGCGCGACCAGCATGGCCCCCGTGTCGAAGACGTCCTGGCTGGTGGAGCCCCGGTGCACCCACTCGGCGGCCTCCGGGTCCCGTTCCCGTACCGATTCCCTGAGCGCCGCCACCAGTCCCACCACGGGGTTGGCGGTCTCCCGCGCCGCGAGGGCGAGCGCCCGCAGGTCGAACCGCTCGGCGCGGGCCGCCCGGGTGATCGCCTCGGCCGCGGCGGACGGGACCACACCGAGCCGGGCCTGGGCCCGGGCCAGCGCGGCCTCCGCGTCCAGCACGGCCTGGAGCCAGGCCAGGTCGCAGACGGCTGTCTCGACGGGGGTTCCCGCGCGTACCGGCGAGAGCAGTCCCGCGTCGATGAGGGTGCCGCTCATACGATCACCTCCGTGAAGCGGCTGGTCCCGGCCGAGGCCGCCCGTACGGGCGCCTGCCGGGCGGGGGCGAGGGCGAGGACGGCATGGGCGATCGCGTCGGCGTCGCCCAGGGTCACCGAGTCCACCCCGGGACGGACCCCGGCGGCGGTGACCCAGTGCACCGACTCGGTCGGGACGCCGTAGGCGAACCGGCGCGGGTGGGGCCGGCCCTGCCCGTCGACGACCCGGCACGGCCGCTCGGTGACGGCCAGGCCGCCCGTCTCGTGACGGACGCCGCACTCCCCTTCGACGCGGTAGGGGCGGCACTGCTCGGTGAGGAGCAGATGCCGCAGCAGCGGGTCGGCGGTGTGCCGTACGTCGGGCGGGGGCAGGCGGGCCTCGATCAGATGCCGGGACCGTACGGGCGGGCCGGGCACCACCGCCGACCGGGCGACGAACGCGGGCCGTTCGGTGTCGACGTGGATCTGTGTGCCGGGGCCGGTGAGTTCGAGGATCCCCGCCTCGATCAGAGCGATCATCTCCTCCGTCCTGGAGGCCGGGGGACCGATGGAGAAGAACGCGTTGAGCGGGGTGTACCAGCCTTCCAGCTCGTCGAGGTGCGAGCCGCCTTCGAGGCCGCCGTGGTCGACCACCAGACGGATCTCGTTGCGCAGGTCGCGCAGGACGTCCAGCGCCGCCTTGAGCGGGCCGCTGACGTTTCCCGCCCGCGCCTCCCGCACGTCCCGCGCCAGGTACGTGAGCAGCCAGCCGCGGAAGTCCTCCCGGTCGGTGAACGTCCGCCCGTGGCAGGGCCGGGAGAGGCGTTCCCAGTCCCAGCGATCGGCGGGCGCGACGCCGTGGTCGTCCAGCAGCGCGGCCCGCCGCCCCGGCGACGCGGACAGGTAGCGGCGTACGAACTCCTCCGCCCCGGCTCCCCGTGCGGTCAGCAGCGTCCCGTAGTAGACGCTCTCCACCTCCGCGGCGATCAGCGGCCACACGTCGGCCCGGAAGCGCACCCGCCCGCCGTGCCGCGACCGGTCGCGCAGCGCGGCGATCACTTCGGTGGTGAGCAGGCGGGGGGTGTACCTGCCGGAGGCACCCTTCTCGTTCTCGCCGCGCGCGTGGTACGGCACGCCGCGGCGGGAGCTGGCGCAGAGGCGCGGCTCGCGGCCGGAGGGCCGGTAGACCAGCCGGCCTCCGACGCGTTCGAAGACACCGCCCCGCCCGGCGGTGAACAGCGCCATGTGGTCGAAGAAGTTCAGACCCAGACCGCGCAGCAGCACCGTCTCGCCCGGGCCGACGCGGTCCGTGTCCACATCGGCGGGGTTGGCGGGCGGCAGGTAGGTGAGGTGATGGATACGGGCCAGGCTGGCCGTCCGCTCCTGGTGCGGCGTCAGACGCGCCGGGACGTGCCCCTGGGCCAGGACCACGGAGTCCAGGTCGTGGATCCTGGTCCCGTCCGCCAGCCGGACGCCCTGCGGCCCGCCGGGGACCCCGTGGGTGTCCGCCATCGCGACCGCGCGCGAGTGGTGCACCGTGACGGTGACGTGCGCCGGGGCCCGCGCGACCACCCGGCGGAAACAGGCCCGCAGATAGTGCCCGTACAGGGCGCGGCTGGGATAGGAGTCCGGGCCCAGCGTGCGCGCCTCGGCCCGTACGGCGTCGTCGTACCCGCCCTGATCCCCGAAGCGCCCCGGACCGGCCGCCCACTCGTACAGGCTGGGGCCGGGTTCGACCGGCCCCGCGGTCCGCGTCCTCGCGTCGGTGAACACCGTGATCTGGGACGCCACGGTGTTGGTGAGCAGGTGGCGGGACTGGTCGGTGCGCCAGACCGCGCCCGCGCCCGGCGCGGCCGGGTCGACGACGTGCACGGTGACGGACCGGTGGGAGGGCGCCGCCCGCTCGTTGGCGCACAGCCGTTCCAGGAAGCACAGTCCGCGCGGCCCGGCGCCCACGAGGCACACCGTCAGACGGTCCCCGCTCATCGCCCGGCTCCGGCGGCGCCGGACGCGCGCGCTCCGTGCATCCAGGCCACATGGTCGTGCAGGTCCGTGCCGGACAGCTCCGACAGCATCTGGTTCCTCGCTTTCGCCTCGGCCCCGGCCGGGTGCCACAGCCGGGTGCTCGCCCGCGCGGCGTGGGTGATCCGGGCGGTACGGTCGTGTCGTTCCGCGTGGTACTTCTCGAACCGTTCGGGGATCGCGTCCGTGTCGTCGTCCAGCAGATCGCCCAGCACGACCGCGTCCTCCAGGGCCTGGCAGGCGCCCTGAGCGGCGTAGTGCAGCATCGGGTGGGCCGCGTCCCCGAGCAGCGTCACCCGCCCGTCGGTCCAGCGGTCCACGGGGTCCCGGTCGACCAGCACCCAGGACTTCCACTCCTCACCCAGGGCCAGGAGCCGCCGCGCCGTCCCGTCCAGGCAGGCGAACGCGTCGCGCACCCGCTCCCGGTCCACGGGAACTCCGGCGAACGGCTCGGTGACCCCGTTCTCGACGCTGGGGGCGAGATTGAGGTACCGGCCGCCGCCGATCGCGTAGTGCACGAAGTGGCGGCCGGGCCCGGCCCACCAGGTCACGGCGTTCCACCGCAGCTCCTCGGGGACGCGCTCCATCGGGATGACCGTGCGGTACACGGTGATGCCCGAGACGCGCGGCGCGCCGTCGCCGACGAGCTGCCCCCGGATCGCCGAGTGGATCCCGTCGGCGCCGATCACCGCGTCCCCCGTGACCAGCTCCCCGCCGTCCAGGAGCACGGTCGCGGCGGAGCCGTGCTGCCGGTAGCCGGTGGCCCGGCTGCCCGCGCGCAGTTCGATCGCCGGGGACCGGCGGCAGGCGTCCACGAGCAGCCCGTGCAGTTCGCCGCGGTGCACCACGACGTACGGATTGCCGAAGCGGCGCCGGTAGACGCCGGTGAGCGGCAGGCTCGCCACATGCTCACCGGACACACCGTCCATGAATCTCAGTTCGTCGATGTGCACGGCGCGGGCGCGCACGGCGTCTCCGAGACCGAGGCGGTCGAGGGCGTGGAGCCCGTTCGGCGCGAGCTGGATGCCCGCGCCGATCTCCGCGAACGTGCCGGCCCGCTCCAGCACCACGGCCCTGTGCCCGCGCCGGGCGACGGCGAGGGCCGCCGCCAGACCGCCGATACCGCCCCCGACGATGACCGTCTTCGCCATGCCGCCCCCCTACGTGTCCTGGCCGGCGGTGGTCAGCCGCCGTGCCAGTTCGAGTCGCTTGATCTTCGTGGTGGCGGTCTGCGGCAGGTCCGCCAGACGCCACTGCACCGGCTCCGCCATCGCGGGCAGCCCGGCCACCGCCCCGCGCCACGCCTCCCGGTCGAGGGGTTTGTCGTCCTTGGTGCACACCACGGGTACGGCGGTGCCGTCAGGACCGGGGATGATGATCACTTCGGTGAGCGCGTCCACCTTCGCGAACAGGGCGTCCTCGACGGCGAGCGTGCTGCCGAACCCGGGGATCAGATCGACCTCGCGGTCGAGCAGGTGCAGACACCCCCATCTGCTCCGGTAGCCGACGTCGCCCATCCGCCACCAGCCGTCGCTGAGCTGCCGGGCGTAGCGCTCCGGCTCGCCGAGGTAGGTCGTGATCCGTCCGTCGCTCCGCACCTCGATGTGGCCCGGGTTGGATTCCGAGGGGGGCCGCCCGTCGCGGCTGACCACCCGGACGTCGGTCATGCCGGGGAAAGGCCTGCCCACGCAGCGTCCGTCCGCTTCCGGACCGCGCCGCCGCGTGTAGGCGCGTACCACCGTGGGGCCCACCTCGCTCTGTCCGTAGAGCTGCCCGAACAGCGGGGCCCTGCGGCGTGAGGCGCGGAGCAGCCGGTGCACGGTACGGGGATGGATGGCGTCGAACGTGCTGCTGAACAGCTTGACGTTGGCGAGTGGTTCGCGCGGATCGTCCGCCAGGCTCTCCCAGCGCATGAACGTGTTGGGGTGGGCCTCAAGGATCCCCGGCCGGATCCCGGCGAAGAGGCCGGCCACCCGCTCCGGGTCCGCGTCGGACAGGACGACGATCGGGAAGCCCTTCAGCAGGGAGATGGCCAGTGCGGTGAACAGCCGCGAGTGGACGAACGAGACATGCATCGCGATGGTTTCCCGCTTGCGGACGATCGGTTCGACGGCCAGCCGCTGCGGGCGGTAGCGGGCCTGAAGCGTCCGTCCCGTGTGTACGGCCAGTTTGGGCAGGCCCGTGGTGCCCGACGTGTGGGTGATCAGGGTCGGGTGGTCGGGGGGCATGGTCACCGGGGCTACCCGCCGGACGCCGGTGAGGTCCGCCAGCGACACGGCACGGTCGTGGTGACCGGAGGTGAGCAGGACGCTCCCGGCCAGGTCGAAGACCGTGCCGGGCAGTGAACCCTCCAGCGTGGCCGGGTCGGTGACGAGATGGGGCCGGTCCGCGCGGCGCATCAGCTCGGCCACCGTGTCGCCGTCGAGCTGGGGCGAGAGCAGTACGGGCACCGCGCCGACGCGGCTGATCGCGCAGGCGAGAAGGGTGATGTCGAAGGTGTCGGACGTGTGGACCACGACGTGTTCGCCGGGCCGGACCCTCGCCTCCCAGAGCCGCGAGGCCTGTTCGGCCACCAGCTCCGCCACCTCCGCGACGGTGGCCCGGCGGCCGAGGTCCGGCGCCAGGGCCAGATCGTGGTCGAGGACCAGTACGTTCGCCGGATGCCGGGACGCCGCGCGCTCGAAGAGCGTCCCCAGCCGGATTCCACGGTTTCCTATGCGCTGCAGCAGCATCTGGCCGCCTTCCCTTCGGTTGCTGCGGAGAGCCGGGGTTCGGTTCCGGGCGGTGCCGGTTCAGCTCTTCTCGACGACCTGCTTGATCCGCTGGACGGTGGCCGTGATGTCCGCCGTGAGCTTGGCCGTCCAGTCGGCGAAGAACCTCTGCTTCTCCGCCGGGTCCATGCCGGCGGTGATCCCGCGGATGCCTTCGGTGTGCCGGCCCATCCAGAAGCGGTGCACCAGGACACAGCCGTGGTCCGTGGCCCGCGTCTCGAACGACCAGACGCTCTCCTGCCGCCGCCCGGCACGGTCCCGGACCGCCCAGTGAAAGGAGCTGCCCGGCTCGGCCTCGACCACCTCCGACTCGGTGGTCCACCCGCCGCGTACGACGGGGGCCCAGGCGACCACGTCCTCGGGCCGGTGGTTCTCGCCGCGGAAGACCGCGCCCACGGTCGCGGGGGTGCCGGAGATCCACTGCCCGCCGGTGCACTCGACGCTCCACTCGCCGCTGCGCGGCAGGTCGCTGACCGTGGCGTACACCGCGTCCGGGGACGCGTCGACGTGTGTCTCGGCGCTGACCTGGAAGGCCGGGGCGCTCTTCGGCGGGGTGCTCTCGAATTTCGAATCCGTCATGGCCGGAAGCGTCGCCAGTGGCGTGGAACCCGGTCAACGGACGCCGCACGGATCCGTCAGGTCGGCTCCGCCGGGCGGGGGCCCGGTCCGGGCGTCCGCTGTGCCGTGACGGCCGGTTCAGGCGTCGAGGTCCGGGCGCAGGACCACCCGCCTGCCGTGCAGGTGCCCGCCCTCCAGCCGGGCGTGGACCTCGGCCGCGGCGCTCAGCGGTGCCTCCTCGACGGCCCGGGAGCGCAGACGCCCCCGCGCCAGAAGCCGGTTCACCGTACGGGCGGCATCGGCGAGTTCGGCGGACGTGGCGCGTGAGATGACGAAACCGGTGACGGAGCCGTCCTTGAGGTACAGCGGCCCCACGGGGAGTACGGGACGTGACCGGAGGCCGGCGAGTACCACCACACGGCCGCGGAAGGCGAGGAGGCCGACCGCTGTGTCCAGGTCGTTCCACCCCGCAGCGTCGACGATCAGGTCGAACCCGTGGGGCGCGAAGTCCATGCAGCGCCGGGCGAGTTCGGGATCGCGGTAGTCGGCGAAGCCGGCCGCTCCGAGGCCGCGGCAGTACTCCTCGTCGCCGGAGCGGGCCGTGGCCATCACCCGCGCGCCGGCCTCGGCGGCGAGCACGACCGCCGAGCCGCCCACGTTCCCACCGGCCCCGACGACGAGGACGGTCTCCCCGGTGCGCAGCGCGCCGCGGGTGAACAGCGCGAGATACGCCGTGGCCGCCGGGTGCAGCACGGCCGCGGCGGCCGTGGGGGAGGCCCGGTCCGGCAGGTGGTAGAGCCGGTCGACCGGCACCACCACGCGCTCCGCCGCGGCCCCCTGCCGTCCGCCGTGGCCGAGGCTGTTGCACCACACCACGTCCCCCACGGCGAAGCCGGCCGCCCCCGCGCCGGTGGCGGAGACCGTGCCGACCACGTCACGGCCGACGACGAACGGAAAGGTCACCGGGGTCCGCCAGGCGCCGGAGCGTATGAACGTGTCCACCGGGTTGACCGTGGTGGCGAGGACATCGACCAGCACGTCCGTCGGGCCGCCCACGGGCGGGGGGAGTTCACCGAACCGAATGGCGTCCGCCGGCCCGAACGCCTCTGTGTACGCTGCTTTCATGGGCGCATGGTGGCACGGGGCCGGCGCCGTGCACGGTTCGCGCCGGGGCACTTTGTCAGTGGCGCACGGGCGGGCCGCCGCCCCCGCGGCCCCGCAGCCCCCGCTGTCCCGTCGCCCCCACGGCCCCGCAGCCCCCGCGGCCCCCGCTGTCCCGTCGCCCCCGCCGCCCACCGCCCTCGTCCACGTCCCGGGTGCCTCCCGCCGTCCCTACGGTGAGGGCATGGCATCGAGCCCGCGTCCAGCAGGTGCGCACCCTGTGCGGGAACCGGCGGCCCCGGGCATCGCTCTCGGGCATAAATGAAGAGGTGTTCATTCTTTCCTGTACGGTGAGCGCGTCGCCCCGTGCCGCCGTACGCCGAAGGAACCCGTATGTCTTCCGCCCTCGCCGAGCGCCCCGCCCCCGACTCGGCCCCGCCCGGCCGGAGTACCGCCGCGCCCCGGCGCCGTACGCGCGTCCTCGCGCTGCCCGAGGCCCGCTGGGCGGCCACGGCGCTGGCGCTCTTCCTGGTCGCGCTCCCGGCGCAGCTGGCCGGCGCCCCCGCCTGGAGCTGGGGTCCGCTGTACGCGGCGGCCTACCTGACCGGCGGCTGGGAACCGGCCCGCGCGGGGCTGCTGGCGCTGAAGGAGAAGACCCTCGACGTCGACCTGCTCATGATCGTCGCCGCCCTCGGCGCGGCCGCCATCGGGCAGGTGATGGACGGCGCGCTGCTGATCGTCATCTTCGCCACCTCCGGCGCGCTGGAGGCCCTGGCCACCGCGCGCACCGCCGACTCCGTACGCGGACTGCTCGACCTCGCCCCCGCCACCGCGACCCTGCTGGACGCCGACGGCGAGGAGCGGACGGTCGCCACCGCGGACCTCGTCGTCGGCGACGCCGTCCTCGTCCGGCCCGGTGAGCGCGTCGGGGCCGACGGCCGGGTGGCCGACGGGGCGAGCGAGGTCGACCAGGCCACCATCACCGGCGAACCCCTGCCCGTACCGAAGGCGGCCGGGGACGAGGTCTTCGCCGGGACCCTCAACGGGACCGGCGCACTACGGGTCACGGTCGAACGGGACGCGTCCGACTCGGTGATCGCCCGGATCGTGGCGATGGTCGAGGAGGCGTCCGGGACCAAGGCCCCGACCCAGCTCTTCATCGAGAAGGTCGAACAGCGCTACGCGGTCGGCATCGTCGTCGCCACCCTCGCCGTCTTCGCGATCCCGCTGGGCTTCGGCGCGCAGTTGACCGACTCGCTGCTGCGGGCGATGACCTTCATGATCGTCGCCTCGCCGTGCGCCGTGGTGCTCGCCACCATGCCGCCGCTGCTCTCCGCCATCGCCAACGCCGGACGCCACGGGGTCCTGGTCAAGTCCGCCGTCGTGATGGAACGCCTCGGCCAGATCGACACCGTGGCCCTCGACAAGACCGGCACCCTCACCGAAGGCACCCCCCGCGTCACCGACCTCCGCCCGCTGCCCGGCTCCGGGCTCTCCGAGGACGCGCTGCTGAGCCTCGCGGCGGCGGCCGAGCGCCCCAGCGAACACCCGCTGGCCCGCGCGGTCGTCGGCGCCGCCCGCGAACGCGGCCTGGCGCTCGCGGAGGTACGGGACTTCACCTCCGCGCCCGGCGTCGGGGTGACCGCCGTCGTCGACGGCCGTACGGTCGCGGTCGGCGCCCCGGCCCGGCTCCTGGCCGACGGGGACGGCGGTACGGGCGCGGAATCCGGCGTGGTCGCGGCTTCCGTCGCGGTCGCGGTCGCCGCCGTCGTCGCGGAGCTGGAGGACGGCGGCCGTACCGCGGTCCTCGTCCGGCGGGGCGGCGTCCCCGTCGGCGTGCTGGGCATCGCGGACCGGCTGCGGCCCGACGCCGCCGCCACCGTCGCCGCCCTCACCACCCTGACCGGCACCGCGCCGACGCTGCTGACCGGCGACAACCCGCGCGCCGCGGCCCGCCTCGCCGAGGAGGCGGGCATCACCGACGTACGCGCCGGACTGCTGCCCGAGGACAAGGTCGCGGCCGTACGGGAGCGGGAGGCGGCCGGGCACCGGGTGCTCGTGGTCGGCGACGGCGTCAACGACGCCCCCGCACTGGCCGCCGCCCACACCGGCGTCGCCATGGGCCGGGCCGGCTCCGACCTCGCGCTGGAGACCGCCGACGCCGTCGTCGTCCGCGACGAACTCGCCACCATCCCCGCCGTCGTCGCCCTCTCCCGCGCGGCCCGCCGCCTCGTGGTCCAGAACCTCGTCATCGCGGGCGTGTTCATCACCGGCCTGGTCGTCTGGGACCTGGCCGGCCACCTGCCGCTGCCCCTCGGCGTCCTCGGACACGAGGGCTCCACCGTCATCGTCGGCCTCAACGGCCTGCGCCTGCTGCGCGACGCGGCCTGGCGCCGGGCGGCCGAACCCGGCCGGGCCGGCCGGTGAACACGCCTACTGGGCAGGTCGGGTGACGGTACGTCAGATACGTACGCCCCACATGAACGGCATACCGCTCCGCGCGATCGACTCGTAACGGACCTGCGCCCCGGGCTTGGGTGAGTGGAGTATCTGGCCGTTGCCGGCGTAGAAACCCACATGGCTCAGGTCGGTGCGCATGATGATGAGGTCGCCCGGCCTCAGGTCCCCGAGGGAGTTGACACGGGTCCCGGCGCTCGCCTGGGCCTGCGAGGTGCGGGGGATCGAGACGCCCGCCTGCTTGAAGGCCCAGGAGGTCAGTCCCGAGCAGTCGAAGGAGCCGGGACCGGTGGCCCCCCACACGTACGGCATGCCGACCCGGCTCTTGGCGGCGGCGAACGCCGCGGCGCCGCGCGACGACGCGCTGGCCTCGTTGCCCAGCTCCACGCGGGCGCTGTCCCGGTTGGCGCGGTCCTCCTGGGCGGTGATCTTGGCCCGCTCCTCGGCGCTGAGCGTGTTGAGGAGCTTCTGCGCCGTGGCCAGCTTGCCCTGGATCTCCTGCTTCTTGCGCCCCAGCTCGGCCCGGGTGTCGCGGAGTTCCGTCAGCTTCGTGGCGGCCTGCGTGCGCTGCTGCCGTACCTCGCGCTGCTGGGCCTGGAACTGCTGGAGGTCGCTCACGTCGCGGGCGCCGAGCTGGTCCATGACGGTCGCCTGGTCGAGGTAGGCGTCCGGGTCGGAGGAGAGCAGGAGCTGCATGGACGGGGCGAGGCCGCCACTGCGGTACTGGTCGGCGGCCATCGAGCCGATACGGTCGCGCAGTTCGTTGAGGTCGGCCTGCTTGCGGGCGGCGGCGTCCTGGAGGGCGTCGACCTCCTTCTGGAGGGTGCCTGCCTTCTCCTTCGCGCCGCTGTACTTCTCGGTCGCCTGAGTGGCCTCCTCGTAGAGGCGGTCGACCTGCGCCTTGACGCCCTTCTTGGTCGGGTCGGGGAGGGGGTCGGCCGAGGCGGACTGTGCCGACAGGGCGACCGCGGCCGTGGCGGTGGCCGTGAGCATCGTTCCGTAGGCGTTGCGCTGCGGCTTGGGACGGCGGTGGGACGCCACGATGGGGCAGCTCCTTCTCTGTCTCCGACTCCGGTGACTCCGACTCCGGTCCGAATCGGCCGTTCGAATACTAAGCACGTTAGCTCTTCAGCTCCAAGGGCGGGTACGGCAGCCGCAGATGGAGTCCTTCGACTCGTCATGGCGCGCTGCCGGGAGCGGCGCACATTCTGCTGTACTGCTAAGTCGATTGGCTCTGAGTGCCCGGTCCGGTCCGGAAGCTACGATGAGCGGTCCGGGGGCGAGGGGAGCGAGGGGAGCGGCTGTGCGACAGCTTGGCGAGCTTGAGGCGGAGATCATGCACCGCCTCTGGGCCTGGGGCCGTCCCGCGACCGCGCGCGACGTGCTGACGGACCTCAACAAGAAGCGCCCCCTCGCCTACAGCACGGTCAAGACCGTGGCCGACATCCTCTACCGCAAGGGCATGCTCCGGCGCGAGAAGGAGGGCCGGGCCTGGGTGTACGAGCCCACCGGCACGCGCCAGCAGTACACGGCGGCCCTGATGCAGGACGCCCTCGGCGGCAACCCGGACCCCGCGGGCGCCCTGGTCAGCTTCGTGGAGCAGATCACCCCGGAGGAGGCCGACGCGCTGCGGGCCGCCCTGCGGACCGCGAAGCGGCGGAGCGGGGCATGATCGCCGCCCTGGCGCTGACCGGGTACGCGGTTCTGGTGGGCGCCGTGGCGCCGTACGGTCTGGCGAGAGCGCGGTGGGCGCACCGCGCCCCGGCCGTCGCGGTGCTGGCCTGGCAGGGGCTGATGGTGACCTTCGTGGTCTCCGTCGCGCTGGCCGCGTACCACCTGGTGCTGACCGAGGAGCATGTGCACCGGGGCGTCGTCGGGCTGCTCAGCATCTGCGGCGTGGCGGCGGACGCCCCGGTCGGCTCGGGGGGCGCGCCGGTTGACTCCGGGGGAGCGCCGGTCGGCTCCGGGGGAGCGCCGGTCGGCTCCGGGGGAGCACCGGCCGTGCCGTCCGCCGCGCCCGGCGCGTCGTCCGCCGTATCCGCTGCGCCCCCGGCCGGTGGAGCTGTCCCGCTCCTGGTCCCGGCGGCGGTCGTGCTCCTCCCGCTGGGCTCGCTGCTGCGTACGGCGTGGCGCTCGCGCCGGGCCAGGCAGCGCCGGCTCGACCTGCTCGCCCTCGTCGGCGTCCCGGCCCCCGAGTACGGTGCCACCGTCGTGGAACACGACGTACCGGCCGTCTACTGCCTGCCGGGGCGGCGCCGGCGCGTGGTCGTCTCGCGCGGCGCGCTGGACGTCCTCTCCGACGACCAGCTCCGCGCGGTCCTCGCCCATGAGCACGCGCATCTCGCGGGCCGCCACCACCTGCTCCACATGGCGACCGACGCGTTCGCCCGTGCCTTCCCCGGCCTGCCGCTCGCCCGGCACGCCCGGGCGCAGACCGCGCTGCTGCTGGAGATGGCCGCGGACGACCGGGCGCTGCGCCGCCATCCCCGGGAGACGCTGGCCGCCGCGATGTGCGAGGTCGCCGCGGGCCGGGCGCCCCGGGGTGCGCTGGGCGCGGGCGGACCCGGCACGCTGATCCGGGTGCGCCGGGTCCTCGCCCCGCAGCCGAGGCCGCACCGTGCGACCTGGCTCGCGATCGTGGCGGCCTCGGTCGCGGCGCCCGTCTTCCCGCTCCTGCTCACCTGCGGGCCGACGCTCTGAGCCGTACCGCCTGACGTGCACCGCCCGATACGGGCGAACCAGGCCAATCTCCCCATTGGGTCGTGATCTGCGTCACGTCAGGGTTATGTCAGGTAACTGGCTGGAGCGCGTCAGTCCGCTCCCTTTCCATGGTGTGCAGTCGAGTTGTTCAACCTCCCGGACCTCGGCCCCCCACAGCACGGAGGAGACGCCATGACCGAGACCCTGACCTGCCCCGCGGGCGGCGCGTCGGCGCTGCCGGAGTACCCGCTGCCGCGCGCCGAGCGGTGCCCGCTGGCGCCGGCTCCGGCCACGCAGGAGCTGCGTACGGAGAAACCGATCACGAAGGTGCGGATCTGGAACGGCGGCACGCCCTGGCTGATCACCCGCCACGCCGACCAGCGCACCCTGCTCACCGACTCCCGCGTCAGCGACGACGACCTCGACCCGGGGTTCCCGTACGTCAACGCGCACCGGGCGCAGATCGCCCCGGTGTCGCCGCGGATGATCACGAACACGGACGCGCCGGAACACACCCGTCTGCGCCGGACGGTGAACGGGCCGTTCGTCGTCAAGCGGATCGAGAAGATGCGCGAGCCCATCCAGAAGATCGTCGACGACCTGATCGACGAGATGCTGGCCGGACCGGCCGAGGCCGACCTCCTCAAGGCGTTCGCCCTGCCGGTGCCGTCCCTCGTGATCGCCGAGCTGCTCGGGGTGCCGTACAAGGACCACGAGTTCTTCCAGACCAGCAGCAGCACGGTGCTGGACAGCACGGTGGCGCCGGAGAAGGCGCGCGAGGTCAGCGGCGCCCTGGCGGCGTACCTGGACAAGCTGCTCGGGGAGAAGCTGGAGCACCCCGGCGACGACGTGCTCTCGGAGATGGGCGGACGCGTCAAGGCCGGTGAGATGAGCCGGACCGAGGCCGTCCACATGGGCGTCGCCATGCTGATCGCCGGTCACGAGACCACCGCGACGATGATCAGCCTGGGCACGCTGGCGCTGCTGCAACACCCCGACCAGCTCGCCCTGCTGCGCGAGACCGACGACCCGAAGGTGGTCGCGAACGCGGTCGACGAGGTGCTGCGCTACCTGACGATCGTGCAGACCGGGGTACGGCGCGTCGCCAAGGCGGACATCGAGATCGGCGGCGTCGTCATCAAGGCCGGCGACGGGATGATCTTCGACCTGCACGCGGCGAACTGGGACCCGGAGGCGTTCCCGGAGGCGCAGCGCCTGGACCTGACCCGGCCGGCGCGCACCCACCAGGCGTTCGGGTACGGGCCGCACCAGTGCCTCGGCCAGAACCTCGCCCGGCTGGAGCTCCAGGTCGTCTACAGCACCCTCTACCGCCGGATCCCCACGCTGCGGCTGGACGCCCCGCTGGAGGAGCTGGAGTTCGACCACACCGGGACGACCTACGGGGTGCACAGCCTGCCGGTCGCCTGGTAGACCCCTCTCACCACCATCAACCCCCCACGATCTAACAGAGGTGAACACCATGCGCGTGGAACTGGACGAGCCGAAATGCGTGGCAGCGGGACAGTGCGTGATGGCCTCCCCCGAGGTCTTCGACCAGCGGGACGACGACGGCGTCGCGATCGTGCTGGAGGAGCACCCTGACGACGGCCTCCTCGACGGGGTGCGGGAAGCCGTGGCCATCTGCCCGGCCGCCGCGATCCGACTGGTCGAGCAGTGAAGCGGATCGTCGTCGTGGGCGCCTCGGCCGCCGGGCTCGCGGCGGTCGAGACCCTGCGCAGGGAGGGGTACGACGGCACCCTCACCCTGATCGGGGACGAGCCGAGGGCCCCGTACGACCGGCCCCCGCTCTCCAAGCAGATCCTCTCGGGCGAGTGGAGCCCCGAGCGGCTGCCGCTGCGCCCGGCCGCCGACCTCGACGCCCTCGGCCTCGACCTGCGGCTGGGGGCGGCGGCGACCGGGCTGGACACCGCGGACCGTACGGTACGGCTGGCGGACGGGACCCGGGTGGCGTACGACGGGCTGATCGCCGCCACCGGGGTACGGCCCCGGCGGCTGCCCGGCGTGGGCGCCCATGTCCTGCGCACCCTGGACGACGCCCTCGCGCTGCGGGACCGGCTGGGTCCCGGGCGGCACCTGGCGGTGGTCGGCGCCGGGTTCCTCGGCGCGGAGGCCGCCGCCGTGGCCCGGCGGCTCGGCGCGCGGGTGACCCTGATCGAGCCCGCCCCCGTACCGCTGGCCCACGCGGTGGGCACGGCGGTCGGAGAGGTGCTGTCGCGGGCCCACCTGGAGCACGGGGTGGATCTGCGCACCGGCGTCTCCGTACAGGAGATCACCGAGGACGGTGTGCTCCTCGGCGACGGCGGCCTGGTCGAGGCCGACGAGGTGCTGGTCGCCGTCGGGTCGCTGCCCAACACCGAGTGGCTGGCGGACAGCGGGCTGACGGTGGGGGACGGGCTGGTGTGCGACGCGTACTGCGAGGCGGCCCCCGGTGTGTACGGGGCGGGCGACGTGGCCCGCTGGCACAACCCGCTGTTCGGCGTGGACATGCGGATCGAACACCGTACGCACGCGGCGGAGCAGGGCATGGCCGCCGCCCGCAACCTGCTCCGCCCGGACGCGCGCAAGCCGTTCGCGCCGGTGCCGTACTTCTGGTCGGACCAGTACGACATGAAGGTCCAGGCGTACGGCTATCTGCGCGGCCATGACGAGGTCGCCGTCGTGGCCGGGGACCTGGCGGAGCGCCGGTTCGTGGCCGCGTACCGCACCGGGGACCGGGTGGCCGGGGCCCTCGCGGTCGGGATGCCGCCCAAGGAGATCCGGCAGTGGCGCCAGGCCATCGCGACGGGCGCCTCCTGGCAGGGGACCGTGCCGGCCGGGGCCACCGAGGCGGCCTGACCGCCGTTCACCGGACACCTGGCCGGACACCTGGCCGGACGACGTGCCGGACAACGCGCCGGGCAATGCTCCGGGCACGCGCCGGACAACTCACCGGACAACGAGAAAGAGGCCGTTCATGCAGGAGCGTACGTACGACGACGCGCGGGACGTGGTGGTCGTCACCGGGGCGGGGGGCATGGGGTCGGCCGTCGCGCGGCGGCTCGGCAGCGGGCGGACGCTGATCATCGCCGACGCCTCACAGGGCCAACTCGACCGGGCCGTGGACGCGTTGAGCGCCGAGGGGTACGCCGTACAGGGCGTGCTCACCGATGTGTCCGACCGGGCGTCCGTCGAGAAGCTGGCGGACACGGCCGCGGGCGAGGGGCGGCTGACGGCCGTCGTGCACACGGCGGGCGTCGCCGCCGCCACCTCGTCGGCGCGGAAGATCTTCGACGTCGACCTGCTCGGCACGGTCCATGTGATCGAGGCGTTCGAGCGGGTGGCCGTCCGCGGCACCTCGCTCGTCTGCGTCTCCAGCATGGCCGGCCACTACGCCTCGCTGAGCCCCGAGGACGAGGCCGCCCTCGCGACGGCCCCGGCGGGCGAACTGCTCGCTCTCGGCGCGGTCGCCGCCGTCGGCGAGGACGCGACGGCCGCGTACATCCTGGCCAAGCGCGCCAACCACGTACGGGTGGAGGCCGCGGCGCTCGCCTGGAACCTGCGGGGCGCCCGGATCAACACCGTCAGCCCCGGGGTCATCTCCACCGCGATGTCGCGGGCCGAGGTCGACGCGGATCCGGAGGGACACATGCTCAGGATGGTCCAGGCGTGCGGCGCGGGCCGTACGGGCACGCCCGGGGAGATCGCCGACGCCGTGGCCTTCCTCGCGGGGCCGCAGTCGCTCTACATCACGGGCACCGACCTGCTCGTCGACGGCGGACAGGCGGCCTGGATCCGCCGGCACATGAAGCACTGACGGAAAGCACGGTGGTGAAGCACTGACGGAAAGCACCGTGCTGACGCGCCGACAGGAAGTGGTGAGGCGCGGTCGTCCCCGGCTCAGTCGTCGGTGATGGCCGCGCTGCTGCCGCCCGCGGGGGCGCGGTCGGTCGTGGCGGCCAGTTCCCTGACCCGGTCGGCGGGGAGCACCGCCCCAGGCGTCTCGAAGAACCAGCGCCGCGTCGCCTCCTCGTCCAGCCCCATGGGGCGCGCTGCCATGTACGGCAGTACGTAGCCGGAGGTGCCCGGCTCGCTGCGCCAGCTCTCGGTGAGCGGGCCGATGTCCACCGCGTCGTAGCCGATCAGGTCCAGCAGTCGCGCCACCCGCGCCTTCGCCTCCGCGTCGTCACCGGCGAGGGGCAGGGCGCTGCGGTCGGCGGCGCCGGCGGGCCGGGCGCTGGTGAACAGACGGCGGAAGTCGATGTTGTTGAACGCCTTGACCACCCGGGAGCCGGCCAGGTGCCGCTGCACCAGCTCGCTGCTGGTCAGCTCGGCGGCGTCCAGCTCGGCGACGCGGTCGTCGCGCTCCGGGTAGTAGTTCATCGTGTCGATGACGACCTTGCCGGCCAGGTCCGCCGGGGAGAGCCGCTGGTAGGCGTGCAGCGGGATGGTCGCCACCACCAGGTCACCGGCGCGGGCGGCCTCGGCGGGCGTGGCCGCCCGCGCGTGCGCGCCGAGTTCGCCGACGAGGTCGGCAAGGGTCTCGGGGCCGCGCGAGTTGCTGAGGACGACATCCAGGCCGGCGGCGACGGCGAGGCGGGCCAGCGCGCTGCCGATCATGCCGGTGCCGATGAGTCCGAGGGTCCCGATGGTGTCGGGCTGAGGCGTGGGCCGGCTCGGGTCCGGGCTCTGGCCGTGGTTCTGGTTCTGGTTCTCGGACATGGTGCGGCATCTCCGTCTCGATCGTGCATACGCATCGCCAAAGTGAAACTCGGTCTCACAGTAGAGCCCATGACTCGCTCCTGCAATCCAGGTTCGGATGAAAGGCGTCGGGAGGGAGGGCGCGGCGAGGGAAGGCGCAGGGAGGGAGGGCGCGGCGAGGGAAGGCGCGACGAGTCCGCCCAGGTCCCGTACGTTCGCAGGGGGCCTGGGCCGGCCTGGGGTCTGAGTCGGCCTGAGGGGGGCTGAGGGGGGCTGAGGGGGCTGTCCTACAGGGCGGGGCGTTCGCGGCGTCCGACGGCCGTCCGTCCGACCGCCGCCGCCAGCTTCCGCAGCCGCCGCCGGTCCAGGGGCGGCTGTACCGGCGGAACGCCCGGCCGGTTCCTGGGGACGCGTACCCGCAGGGCGCCGGGCTCGACGCGGCACCGTACGGGTGTGGGCAGGATCAGTGCCTCCCCGTCGACGCCGACCTCGATCTCCGCCCGGTCCGCGTCCACCGTCACCTGGTGGGCCGTCAGGACCGTGAGCCCGGCCGACTGCCTGCCGCGCAGCAGCCCGGCGGCCTCCGCCGCGCTGTCGACCCGTACGCCGAGCACCCCGAGCACGCCCGCGTCCAGCCGCTCGCGCCGGCCGAGACCGGCCGGATCCTCCGTGCGGTACGGGTTGTTGCTCACCAGCAGGGCCTGCGGGCCGGTGACGGTGACGGGCGTTCCGTCGGTGTCGGCCGCGGTGACGGTCAGCAGCGGGCCGCGCTCGTGCGTCAGCAGCTCGGGCAGCAGGTCGAGCGTGGTGCGTACCTTGTCGTCGCGGTAGGCGGGGCTCTGCACGACCGCCGCGTACGCCCCGAAGGACGCGTTGTTGACGAAGGGGTGCCCTCCCGCGAAGCCGAGGTCGACGTGGAGTTCCACGCCGTCGGTCAGCGCGTCCAGGCAGGCCGACGGGTCCTCGCGGTCGAGCCCGAGGTCCATGGCGAAGTGATTGCGGGTCCCGGAGGAGATCACCAGGAACGGAAGCCCTCGCTCCGCCGCCACGGCCGCGACGAGGGCCTGCGTCCCGTCGCCGCCCGCCACGCCCAGCAGATCGGCTCCGTCGTCGGCGGCCTCGCGGGCGAGGGCGGCGACGTCCCGCGGATGGTCCGGATCGAGCAGCACGACCCGCGCGCCGAGGCGTTCCGCCTTCTCCCGCAGGCCGAACCTGCCCACCTTCCCGCCGCCGGAGCGCGGATTCAT
Organism: Streptomyces sp. NPDC059092; assembly: GCF_042756365.1. Taxonomy (NCBI): domain Bacteria; kingdom Bacillati; phylum Actinomycetota; class Actinomycetes; order Kitasatosporales; family Streptomycetaceae; genus Streptomyces; species Streptomyces sp. NPDC059092. The sequence continues at coordinate 63,408 of NZ_JBHZEJ010000034.1, read as the reverse complement.
GATGAGGAACGGCCGGCGGGGCGGCGGTGTCGCGTGTTCCGTCACGGCGGGGGTGCGCGTGTCGCCCGTACTGCTGAGGGCGGTACGGCCCGTCCAGACGGCCACCGCCCACAGCGCGGCACAGACCAGGACCAGCCACAGCAGGTTCGCCGCCGCGAAGATCGCGAAGACGGTGACCGGGGTCGCCACGGCCAGCGCCACGGCCCCCGCGCGGGCGGCCCCGCGCCGGGTCAGGATCCACCAGACGGCCGCGGCGGTGAGCGCGGTCCCCGCCACGATGGTCCCGACCAGCATCAGGCTGGCGGCGGCCCCCGCGTACGCCAGTGGCAGTAGCACGGCCGCACCGGAGGAGGCCAGGGAGATCCGCGCCGACCAGCGCTGCGCGGCATGGGCGCCCTCGCCGAACTCCACAGCCACTGCTTCTCCCGCTGATGCTCGCTTGATCACACTTGTTTGACAGCCCGTCATGGTAGCGGGGCCCGGCGTAGGGTACCGAGCGACCGTTCAGGCGACCGTTCAAGGGGGCCCGTGATGCACACCGGCCAGGCCGGCCACGCCGGCCGGAGGGTCGCCGCGCTGTCCGCGCCCGGGGCGCCCTTCGCCACCGTACGGACGGAGAACGGCTCACTCGTGTACGCGGACGGGCCGCGCACCCTGCGCGAGTTCGTCGAGGCGACGTGGGCCTACGGCGACCGGCCGTTCCTGCTGGGCGCCGGGTCCCCGCGTCCGGCGACGGCGGAGGCTCCGTACGCGGCCGACGCCCCGTACACGTACGGGGAGTTCTTCGCCGCCGCGACCGCGCTGGCCAACCACTTCGTGGACGCGTACGGACTGCGCCCCGGCGACCGCGCCGCCCTCGCGATGGGCGACCTCCCCGAGTGGCAGACCGCCTTCTGGGCCGCCCAGTTGGCCGGACTCGTCGCCGTACCGCTCGACGCCGCGTGGACCGAGGACGAGATCGCGTACGCGCTGGACGACTGCGCGCCGCGCGTGCTGCTCGTGGACGGCGAGCGGCTGCCGCGCGTGCGGCGCTGGGCGGCGCGCCAGGGCGCGGGGGCCGTACGGACCGTCGTCTGCCGCCACGGGGGAGAGGTGGGCGGGGGGACCGAGCGGTACGAGGACCTGCCCGCGCCCGACCGGTACGCCGCCCCGCCCGATGTCGAGGTGCGCGCCGAGGACGACGCCACGATCAGCTACGTGCCGGGGCCGTCCGGCCGGCCGCGGGGCGCCGTCGCCACCCAGCTCGCGCAGGCCGGAGCCGCCATGAACGCGCGCTACCTCGCCGCGGTCGCCGCCCTCGACAGCGGGGAGATCCCGGGCCTGGGTCCCGTCCCGGTCACGCCACTGACGTACCCCTTCCCGCGTGTCGAGGCGCTCACGCGCGTGTACGCGGCGATGGCGGCGGGCGGCGCGCTCCGCGTCATGGACGGGCCTCGGCGCGACGACGGAAGCGAAGTTCCCGGTTCCGGAGATTCCTTCGGCGACTCTTCCGGAGGCACCTTCGGCCTGACGGAGACATGCGGCGACGTGTTCTCCGGGGGCCGTCCCACCCCCGTCACGGAAGTTCGGATCGACGAGGCGGGGGAGCTGTGGCTGCGCGGCCAGTCCCTCGTACGCGGCTACTGGGGCCAGGCGCCCGCGTGGGAAGGCTGGTTCGGCACCGGCGTCCCCGCGACCCTCCGCGACGGACGCGTCAGGACCGGGTCACCCGCACCTTGAAGTGGTCGTCCGGCTCCTGCGACAGCACCGAGATCCGGATGCGGTTGGCGCGGTCCACGAAGGACTGACCCGGCCGGTACGGCGCGTCCGACAGCTCCGCGTGGACGTTCGGCCGCCGGGTACAGCCGCCGCTGTTCTCCTTGCTGTCCGCGATCGTGACCGGGCCGCGCCCGGTGTCCACGGCGGCGTCCACGCGGTAGACCAGCACGCCCGGCTCGCAGACCGCCTCGTCGTTGCCGGCCCGGGTCCGTACCTCCACCGCGTACCCCGACTCCGCGGAGACCGGCACGAAGGCCATCTTCGGACCGCCCGACGTCGCCAGCGGCCCGAGCAGGTATTCGCTGCTGCCCTGCCCCGACGCGCAGCCGATCTGCTCGTCGTCGAGCCAGCCGAGCTTCCACTTGTGCCAGCCCAGCAGATCGTTGTTGGCGCCCCAGTCCTCGGACATGATGTCCCAGTGCCCGACCGAGCCGCCGCCGTCCACCGTGTAGAGGTCGGGGAGGCCGAAGACATGGCCGTTCTCGTGCGGCAGGACCCGGTAGCCGGTGTTGCCGTACGAGCCGGAGCCGTCGTCCTGGCGGCTGTAGACGAACGACGTGTTGGCGAGCGGGACGCCGTCCGCCTGCGGGGCGTCCGCGTTGCCGGAGAAGGTCACGGACAGGACGGTGTCCAGGGCCGAGGGGCCGGCGTTGGGCGTCACCAGAATGTTGACCAGGTCGTACGCGGCGAAGTCCACCCGAGGGTCGGCGGCGGCCACGATGTCGTCGACGAGCCGCCGGTAACCGGGCTCGTACGGCGCCCCGCGCTCTATCCCGTACTCCGCGAACGGCAGCGGCATCCGCAGCCAGGACTTGATCGGCGCGTCCGGACGGTAGTCGAGGCGCCCGTACGAACTGGTCCTGAACCACTCCGACGTCTGCGGGAAGAACTCGGCGAGCCGGTCGGCCGCCTTCCCGGGGCCCTGCGCGTCCGGGAAGTCGATCATGAGGTTGAGGGCGCGGACCTTGCCGGTCGAGCGGGAGTAGCCGGGCGGAGTGGGCAGCCCCTCCGACATCTGTACGGCCGTGGCGGCGGAGATACGGCACGGGCCGCGGCTCACGTCCTTCATCGCGCCGGGCCCCGACGAGGCGCGGTTGGGGGGCGGGAGGGTGCCGCTCGCGGTGGTCAGGGCGGCGAGGCCGAGCGCCGCGAGGCCGGCCAGGGCGCAGAGGCGGCGGGAGCCGGTGGTGGGTATGAGACGCCTCTGCTGCATACGGTCGCCTTCGGTCTCGGCAGCCTGCCGTCCCGGCTGTCCTCCGTTCGATCACCCTCCGTCGGTCGGCGTGTCGGCGCCCGCTGGGTGCGCCGATCGGGGCAAGCCACCGTAAATGCGGATGCGTGACCCAGGTCACATCGCCCGGAGAAATAACCGGGGACAAGTTCCCCGTTTGCATCTACGTCCCCGGATGACGGGGAACCTGCGGACCGCGGAACAGGCCGCAGGACAGACCGCGGAACAGATCAAAGTACCGAGAGCTGGGAAGGGACCCGACGTGACCGCCACCGCCGCCATCACCGAGGCCGCCGTCGCCGTCGCCGCCGCCGTCGGACCGGGGGCGCGCCGCGTCGCCCGGCCGCGCGCGGACGCGCTGCGCAACCGGGAGCGGATCGTGGCGGCGGCCCGTGAGGTGTACGTGGAGTACGGCTCAGAGGCGCCGCTCGACGAGATCGCCCGTCGCGCCGGCATCGGCAACGCCACGCTCTACCGGCACTTCCCCGACCGGCACGCCCTCGTGCACGAGGTCGTCCGGTACGTCATGGCCCGCGTCGCGGACCAGGCGGAACGGCTCGCCGCCGAGGAGTCCGACGCGTTCACCGCGCTGCGCCGCTTCGCACACGCCGCGGCCGACGAACGGATCGGGGCGCTCTGTCCGATGCTCTCCGAGGCGTTCGACAGCAAGCGTCCCGACGTGGACGCCGAACGGCGCCGCCTCGAAGGCGCCGTCGAAGGGCTGATGGAGCGGGCGCGGCAGGCGGGGCGGCTCCGTCCCGATGTCGAGGCCGGTGACCTGATGGTCGCGCTGTCCCAGCTCACGCGGCCGCTGCCCGACAGCCGTTGTCTCACGATGGACCGGTTCGTGCACCGGCACCTCCACCTCTTCCTGGACGGCCTGGAGGCGCCCGCCCGGTCCGAACTGCCCGGCTCGGCCGCGACCCTGGAGGATCTGCGCTGCGCCGCACCGTGACGCGCCCCTGAACCAAGAACCGAAGAACGAGAAGTACCCAAGAACCAGAAGCGCCGAAGAAGAGCGAAGAACCGAAGCGGAGCGAAGAGGCGAAGAGCCGGCGGCAACGGATCCAAGGTCCGCGGGCGAGGGGGCCGACCCGGCCACGACGCCGGCGGCTTACGCCACGCACGTCCTCACCCGATCCGCGCCACACGCACCACGCCACTCGCACCACGCTTCATGCTTCGCGCACGCACGTCACACCACCCACGTCACCCACGCCACGCACCCGTCCCGGCGCAGAGCCCGCCAGAAGGCCACGCGCTGCCCGTGACGGTTTCACGCCGTAGCCATCAGCCCGCCATGACTTCGTAAGTCCCGCAGCGTCGCCTGTACTTACGTACGTTTCGCCCTTTCTGCATCCTTAGGTGGATACCGCCATGCCAAAAACAGCCGAACAGCGGCTTCCCGACCCGGGCGCCCTGTCCGCCCCCGACCCAGGCCGCTGGAAAGCGCTCGTCTTCATCGCCCTGGCGCAGCTCATGGTCGTGCTCGACGCGACCATCGTGAACATCGCGCTGCCCTCCGCCCAGCAGGACCTGGGGATATCCGACGGCAACAAGCAGTGGGTCATCACCGCCTATGCCCTCGCCTTCGGTGGTCTGCTGCTCTTCGGCGGACGCATCGCCGACCTGTGGGGCCGTAAGCGCACCTTCGTCACCGGCCTGATCGGCTTCGCCGCCGCGTCCGCCATCGGCGGCGCCGCGACCGGCGAGGCGATGCTGCTCGGCGCCCGTGCGCTCCAGGGCGCCTTCGGCGCGCTGCTCGCGCCCGCCGCGCTCTCGCTGCTCGCGGTCACCTTCAGCGACGCCAAGGAGCGCGCGAAGGCGTTCGGCATCTTCGGTGCGATCGCCGGTGGTGGTGGCGCCGTGGGGCTGATCCTCGGCGGGTTCCTCACCGAATACCTGGACTGGAGGTGGACGTTCTTCGTCAACATCCCGTTCGCGATCGTGGCCGCTCTCGGCGCGTACTTCGTGATCCGCGAGCCCGCCTCAGGCCGTAACCGCTCCGCGCTCGACATCCCCGGCGTCGTCCTCTCCACGCTGGGCCTGGTCTCGCTCGTGTACGGCTTCACGCGCGCCGAGTCCGACGGCTGGACCGACCCCGTCACCATCACCCTCTTCGTGGCGGCCGTCGCCCTGCTCCTCCTCTTCACGGTCGTGGAGTCGAAGGTAAAGGCCCCGCTGCTGCCACTGCGCGTCGTCGCCAACCGCAACCGCGCCGGTGTCTACCTCTCCCTGGGTCTGGCCATCATCGCGATGTTCGGCCTGTTCCTCTTCCTGACGTACTACCTCCAGGTGGTCCAGGGGTACTCGCCGGTCAGGACGGGCTTCGCCTTCCTCCCGATGATCGCGGGCATGATCACGGGCTCGACCCAGATCGGCGCCCGGCTGATGACCCGGGTCCCGCCGCGCTACCTGATGGGCCCCGGCTTCCTGGTCGCGGCCATCGGCATGCTGCTGCTGACCCGGATCGACCTCGGCTCCTCGTACGCGGGCGTGATCCTGCCGGGCCAGCTCCTGCTGGGCCTCGGTATGGGTACGGCCTTCATGCCGGCCATGTCGCTCGCGACGTTCGGCATCGAACCGCGGGACGCGGGTGTCGCCTCGGCGATGGTCAACACCTCGCAGCAGGTGGGCGGCGCGATCGGTACGGCCCTGCTGAACACGATCGCGGCCTCGGCCACGACCTCGTACCTCGCCACGCACGCGGCCACCGCGAGCGACGCGCGGCTCCTCCAGATGCGCGCCCTGGTGGCCGGGTTCTCCAGCGCCATCTGGTGGGCGGTCGGCATCCTCGCCGTCGCGGCGACGATCGCCGTCACCTTCATCAACACCGGACGCCCCGGATCCTCCACGGGATCCACCGGCGCGGGCGGTGCGGAAGGCGCGGAGGCGGACGACGCGCGGATCCCGGTCGCGATGCACTGACCGGCCCGCACCGCACCTGTCGGAAGCGAAAGGCGAAACGGCCGGCCGCGGTCCCGTAGGCCCTGCGGTATGTAGCCCGCGGTCCGCAGCCCCGTGGGCCGCGGCCTGCGGGTCGCGGCTCGTGGTCCGCGGCCTGCGGCCCACGGCCGGATGACGGGCCACCGGCCGGACGACGACGGATCCGCCCTGGCGCCGCCGCTCCTCGGAGTCAGCGGCGCCAGGGCAGGTCCGCGCCCGTCCCCTCGGGCTGCAGCCCCTCCGCCATCACACGCATGATCTCGCCGAGCTGGCCGACCTGCTCCGGGGTGAGCCGGTCGAAGATCGCCTGGCGTACGGCGGCGACATGACCCGGCGCCGACCGCTTCAGTACCTCGAAGCCCTGCTCCGTCAGGAACGCGTTCTGCCCCCGCTTGTCGGAGGGACACTCCTCGCGCTGCACCCAGCCGTGCTTCTCCAGCCGCGCGATCGCGTGCGAGAGCCGCGATCGGGTGATCTTGGCCTCCATGGCGAGTTGTGTCATGCGCAGCCGGCGGCGCGGCGCCGACGAGAGTTTGACGAGAAGTCCGTAGTAGATGTGCGGCATACCCGCGTCACGCTGGAGCTGACGGTCGAGGTGGTCCTCCAGGAGGGTCGTCGCCTGGAGGTACGTCAACCAGACGCGCTGCTCCTCGTCGCTCAGCCAGCGCGTCTCCTCCGCCCGGTCCTCGGATCCTGCGCCGGTGTCCTCGCCTGGGCCGGCTGCGCCGCCGGTGGATGCCATGGTCATGTACTCCACTGTACTCATTCTTGAAAGTTAAACTAGATCTGGTTAAGCTGATAAGTAATGAATGCTTGAGCTTTCAAGCAGACGTCCGGGTGGGGACGCGTGGACGTCGACACGGATGACCCCGGGAGTCGCCATGAACGCCGTTGCCGAGCGCATGCCCGCCCTCTACCTCTCCCACGGGGCCCCGCCCCTGGCCGACGACCCGGTCTGGCCCGGGGAGCTGGCGGCCTGGTCGGCGACGCTGCCCCGCCCCAAGGCCGTCCTCATGGTCTCGGCCCACTGGGAGGAGGCCCCGCTCGCGCTGGGCGCGACCGAATCCGTACCGCTCGTGTACGACTTCTGGGGCTTCCCCGAGCACTACTACCAGGTGCGCTACGACGCCCCCGGCGCCCCGGAGCTCGCGGACTCCGTGCGCAAGCTGCTGCGCGGCGCCGGCACCCCCGTACAGGACGTGCCGGGGCGCGGGCTGGATCACGGGGCGTACGTACCGTTGGTCGAGATGTACCCCGAGGCGGACATCCCCGTACTCCAGATCTCCCTCCCGACGCTCGACCCGCGCAAGCTGCTGGCGATCGGGCGCAAGCTGGCCCCGCTGCGGGACGAGGGCGTCCTGATCGTCGGCAGCGGCTTCTTCACCCACAACCTCGCCGCGCTGCGCCACCCGGGCGGCGGGGTGCCCGGCTGGTCGGCGGAGTTCGACGACTGGGGGACGCGGGCGCTCCAGGCGCAGGACGTCGATGCCCTGCTCGACTTCGAACACAAGGCCCCGGCCGGCCGCCTGGCACACCCACGCACCGAGCACTTCGCCCCACTGTTCGTGACGCTCGGCGCGGCCGAGGGCGAACTGGGCACCGGCAGGAGCGTCATCGACGGCTTCTGGCTGGGCCTGGCGAAGCGATCGCTCCAGTTCGGCTGAGGAACGGTCCGGTCGAGGACTCGTCCAGCCGGGGACCGGTTCGGCCGAGTGCGGGGGAGTGCCGGAGGAAGGGGCGGGCAGGCGGACGTACGGGCGTCCTCGCGGCCGGTGGCGTGCACGCCGAGGGCGTCAGGGCCGGCGCCCTGAGCAACCAAAGACGCGGGCGAATCGTCTTCAAGAAGTGACCGGACCTGCTGGAGCCGCCGGTCGCACTCCTCACGGAGCGCGGTCGGCACCAGCCTCGGCAACCGTCCTGACCTGCACTTCTGCGCCCGGCGGAGAGTGGGGGTCACCCGGTCGGCGGCACAGGGTACTGCATGATCAGAAAATCTATGCACGCCATGGGAATTCTGTCCGGATTCCAGTCGTTGTTTCCAACGGATGCAGGGCACCCGGGAGGGTGTCGCGACCTACTCAGTTCAGTAAGGGAGCTCGCATGGCAACCCGTGCCGTCGCCCGTCGTTCCGCCTCCGGCGGGGCGAAAGCGGCAAGCAGTGTTCGCGCCGTAGGCGGGGAGATCGCCGACCGCGACCTGGTCGGCATGTACCTCGACGAGATCGCTCGTACGCCGCTTCTCGACGCGGCGAAGGAAGTGGATCTGTCCCAGACCATCGAGGCCGGGGTCTACGCCCGGCAGATCCTCGACGGAGTGGTGGAGAGCGGGGCGGCCGGCGCTTCGCGCGAGGAGCTGGAGGCGCTGGTCGCCGAGAGCGACCGTGCGAAGGACGTCTTCATACGTTCGAACCTCCGCCTCGTGGTGGCCGTCGCGCGCCGTTATCCGCGTAGTGGCCTGCCGCTGCTGGACCTCATCCAGGAGGGCAACGCGGGGCTGGTCCGCGCGGTCGAGAAGTTCGATTACGCCAAGGGCTTCAAGTTCTCGACGTACGCGACCTGGTGGATCCGCCAGGCCATCACGCGCTCCATAGCCGACCAGTCGCGCACGATCAGGCTCCCCGTCCACCTGGTGGAGGAGCTGGGCAGGATCCGCCGCGTGCAGCGCGAGTTCAACCGCGAGCACGGCCGCGATCCGGAGCCCACGGAGGTCGCCGCGGAGCTCGACTCGAACCCGGCGCGCGTCATCGACGTCCTGGACTGGGCCCGCGACCCGGTCAGCCTGAACATGGCGGTGGACGACGACGGCGACACCCAGTTCGGCGACCTGCTGGAGGACACCTCCGCGATCTCGCCCGAGCAGTCCGTGCTCACGCTGCTGCGCAGCGAGGAGCTGGAGGACCTGATCAGCAGGCTCGACCAGCGCACGGCGTCGATCATCAAGATGCGGTACGGCATCGAGGACGGCCGCGAGCGCACGCTGACCGAGGTCGGCAAGCAGCACGGCCTGACGCGGGAGCGGATCCGCCAGATCGAGAAGCACGCGCTGCTCGAACTGAAAAAGATGGCTCGGGACACCGGCTTCGACGCGGCGGCGTGACGTCGCCGTTCCAGGGCCGTAGTGTCCCCCTTACCCGCACTCGCTCACCGAGCGGTACGGGGCGGCTGATCCGTCGGCCCCCAGAGACGAGCCCCGGCACCAACCCCCCCCAGGTGCCGGGGCTCCCCTGCGCCTTTCCCCGCTCCTTACGCCTCCCTCACCGCCACCCGGCCGGTACGGGGCGGCGCTACCCGGCCGGTACGGAGGCGCGGGTCAGTCTCGCCCCCAGCTCGTACAGATACTCCGTCAGCTCCGCCGGGGCGTGCGCGGTGAACTCGCAGTCCACCAGCGCCAGGCGCAGCGCGATCCACTCCAGCGAGTCGGACACCGTCATGCGCAGCCGGCAGGAGTGCGGCCCGGTGGGCACGGGCGCGGGCAGATACGAGGGCATCCGGGCCGCCACGAACTCCGCCGGCGCCCGGAAGGTGACGTCCACGTCCATCCGGGGCTGCAGCCGTGACATGGACCGGGTCAGGAACTGGGCGGCGTCCGCGTTCCCCGAGGGCAGCTCGCGCGGCGTGAACCTGGCGCCGGTCGCGAAGGGCTCGCTGACCCGGTCGACCCGGAACGTACGCCAGTCGTCGCGCTCCAGGTCGTACGCCACGAGATACCAGCGACTGCCGGTCGAGACGAGACGGTACGGCTCGACCTGCCGCTTCGTCTCCGTACCGTCCCCGGAGCGGTAGCCGAAGCGCAGCCGCTCCGTGCCCGCGACGGCGCCGGCCATGACCGTGAGGGTGTGGGGATCGATGGTCGCGCCGTCCCCGCGGGTGAGCGGCGTCGTCGCCGCCTGGAGGGTGGCGACGCGATGCCGGAGCCGGGACGGCAACACCTGCTCCAGCTTGGCCAGGGCGCGTACGGACGCCTCGTCGAGACCCTCGACGGCGTGGCCCGCCCCGGCCCGCAGACCGACGGCGATGGCCACGGCCTCCTCGTCCTCCAGGAGCAGCGGGGGCATCGCCGCACCGGCGACCAGCCGGTAGCCCCCGATGGCCCCCATGGTGGCCTCCACGGGGTATCCGAGGGCGCGCAGCCGGTCGATGTCGCGGCGGATGGTGCGTGCGCTGACGTCGAGCCGCTGGGCCAGCTCACTGCCCGGCCATTCGCGCGGGGTCTGGAGGAGGGAGAGCAGCCTCAGGAGCCGTGCCGGGGTGTCGGTCATGCGCCCATGATGCGCGCCATCTAGGACATGTATGGACCTAGATGCTCCTTAGCTTGTCCCCATGAGTTCACCCACCACCTCGCCAACGGCCGCGGCCGTCTCCAGCCATGCCCCATCATCCCCAGCCGCTCCGGAGACACGCGCTCCGGAGACCGGTACTCCGCAGCCCGCCGACCGCCGCCGCTGGCTGGCCCTGGCCGTGGTGATGACGGCCGCCTTCATGGACCTGGTGGATGTCACCATCGTCAACATCGCGATCCCGAGCATCGAGCGGGACCTCGGTGCCACCTTCGGGGCGATCCAGTGGATCACCGCTGGATACGCGCTCGCCTTCGCCGCCGGGCTGATCACTGGTGGCCGTCTCGGTGACATATATGGCCGCAAGCGGCTCTTCCTGATCGGTATCACCGGCTTCACGATCGCGTCCGCCCTCTGCGGGTTCGCCGCCAGTCCCGAGATGCTGGTCGGTTCGCGGCTGCTCCAGGGCGCGATGGCCGCGATGATGGTGCCCCAGGTGCTGTCGATCATCCACGTCACCTTCCCCGCCCACGAACGCGGCAAGGTCTTCGGGCTGTTCGGTGCGATCGTCGGCCTCGGCGCCGTCTCGGGCCCGCTGCTCGGCGCGCTGCTCACCCAGTGGAACCTCTTCGGCCTCGAATGGCGCCCGATCTTCCTCATCAACCTGCCGGTCGGTGTGGCGGGGCTGCTGCTCGGCCGGAGGTTCATCGTCGAGTCCAAGGCGCCCAAGGCGCTCCGCCTCGACCTGGTGGGCGTGGTGCTGGTGACGGGCGCGCTGCTGATGCTGATCTACCCCCTCACCCGCGGGCGAGAACTGGGCTGGCCGCTGTGGGGCCACATCTGCATGGTCGGCAGCCTGGGCGTCCTGGCGGTGCTGGTGGCGTACGAGCGGAGGAAGGCGCGCAAGGACGGCTCACCGCTGATCGAGCTGTCGCTGTTCCGGGTCAAGAGCTTCGCCGCGGGCGTCGCCGTCCAGCTCACTTTCGGTGTCGCCCTGGGCATCTTCTTCCTGGTCTGGACGCTGTACATGCAGATCGGCCTCGGCTGGAGCCCGCTGCACGCCGGGCTCACCGGGGTGCCGTTCTCCCTCGCCGTATCGGTCGCGGCCGGCCTCTCCGTGCAGAAGCTGGTTCCGCGCTTCGGCCGGGCCGTCCTCCAGGCGGGCGCCCTGGCCATGATCATCGGGCTGCTGCTCTACATCGGCGCGGCCGGCCGGTACGGCCTGGAGATCAGCTCCTGGCAGATGGCGCCGCCCCTGCTGGTCATGGGTGCGGGCATGGGACTGATCGTGGCCCCACTGACGGACGCGGTGCTCTCGGGCGTGCCGCGCGAACACGCGGGCTCGGCGTCGGGCCTGATCAACACCGTGCAGCAGATGGGCAGCGCGCTGGGGCTCGGCCTGGTGTCCGTGGTGTTCTTCGGCGTGGTCGACGACCGCCCGGCGCACGCGATGCGGACGGCCTTCGCCGACGGTTTTCAGCACGCCCTGTGGTGGGTGGTGGCCGTACTCGCGGTCATCTTCACCATGATGTTCGCGCTCCCGTCCAAGGCGAAGACCGAAGAGGGATGACCGATCGTGTCCGTAGTTCGCCCGAATCTGTTTACTTTCCAGAAATGTGGGCGTAGCGTATCGCCGAAACCACAGGTTCGGGCACGGAACGGACGTAAACCCACATGTACGCACCGGAGCGTCAGCAGGAGATCCTGCGCCTGGCCCGTGAGGGCGGACGTGTCGATGTGCTGTCGCTCGCCGAGCAGTTCCAGGTCACCGCGGAGACCGTACGGCGTGATCTGAAGGCCCTCGACCGGGCCGGCCTCGTCCGCCGTGTGCACGGCGGGGCCATACCGGCCGGCCGGATGGACTTCGAGCCCGACCTGGCCGAGCGTGAGTCCACCGCCGCCGACGAGAAGGACCGCATCGCGCACGCGGCACTCGCGGAACTGCCGCAGGACGGCAGCGTGATCCTGGACGCCGGCTCGACCGTCGCGCGGCTCGTGGCGGAGCTGCCGCTGGAGTGCGGACTCACCGTCGTGACCCACTCCCTCCCGGTCGCGGCCCGCCTCGCCGACCACCCGGGGATCGATCTCCACCTGGTCGGCGGGCGGGTCCGTAACCGTACGCGCGCCGCCGTCGACGCCTGGGCGCTGCGGGCCTACGGGGAGATCCGAGCCGATGTCGTCTTCCTCGGCGCCAACGGTTTCTCCCCCGAAGGCGGTCTCACCACTCCCGACCTCGCCGAAGCCGCAGTGAAGCGCGCTCTCGTCGGCGCGGCACGGCGCGTGGTGCTGCTCGCCGACTCGGCGAAGCACGGCCAGGAGCACTTCGCGCGCTTCGGCACGCTCGCCGATGTCGATCTGCTCATCACCGACAGCGGGCTCAGCCCTTCGGAGGTCGCGGCCGTCGAGGCCGAGGGCACCGAAGTGCTGTGTGTTTAGGAGCGCCGCATGATTCTCACCGTCACCCCCAACCCGAGCCTGGACCGTACGTACGAGGTGCCCGCCCTCGACCGGGGCGAGGTGCTGCGGGCCACGGCCGAACGCATGGACCCCGGCGGCAAGGGCGTCAACGTCTCCCGCGCCGTCGCCGCGGCCGGCCGCCGTACCGTCGCCGTGCTGCCCCTCGGGGGCGCCCCGGGGGCGCTGGTCGCCGAGCTGCTGGCCGGGCAGGGGATAGAGGTCGCGCCGGTGCCGGTCGCGGGAGCGACCCGGTCCAACATCGCGCTCGCGGAGCCCGACGGCACCCTGACCAAGATCAACGCGCCGGGCCCCGAGCTGACCGCGGCCGAGTCGGAGTCGCTGCTCGCCGCGGTGCGCACCCAGATCCGTACCCACTCCGGCTCCTCGGCCTGGATCGCCTGCTGCGGCAGCCTCCCGCGCGGACTGGCCCCCGAGTGGTACGCCGAACTGGTCGCCGGCGCCCACCACGCCGGGGCGAGGATCGCCCTCGACACCTCGGGCCCCTCGCTGCTGGCCGCGCTGCGCGAGCGTCCGGACGTCGTCAAGCCGAACGCCGAAGAACTGGCCCAGGCTGTCGGCCGCCCCCTCACGACCGTCGGTGACGCCGTCAAGGCGGCGGAGGAACTGCGGACGTACGGGGCGACCGCCGTCCTCGCCAGCCTCGGTGCGGACGGCCAGCTCCTGGTCGCCGAGGCCGGAACGTACTTCGGCTCCGCCACGGTCACCACGGTCCGCAGTAACGTCGGTGCGGGCGACGCCTCGCTCGCCGGGTTCCTGGCGGCGGGCGGCGAGGGCCCTGAGGCGCTCGCGTCGGCCGTCGCCCACGGCGCGGCGGCGGTGCAGCTTCCTGGCAGCGTGATGCCGGCCCCCCGAGACCTGGACCTGTCGGCGGTCACCGTGACCGCCGACATCCCGCTGGACCGCCTGCTCAGGGAGCCCGCCTCATGACCTCCTTGTTCTCCCCTGTCCCCCTTCCCGTCCCCCTTCTGGACCTGAACCGCGCGATAAGCGAGCAAAGGAGCCCGCGATGAGCGACATGATCACCGCGGACCTGGTCGACCTCGACCTGGCCGCCGAGACAAAGGAAGCAGCGGCCCGCTCGCTGGCCGAGCGGATGGTGACCCTGGGCCGGGTCACCGACCTGGACGGCTTCCTGGCCGACGTGGCCGCACGTGAGGCACAGATGCCGACCGGGCTCGACGGCGGCATCGGCATCCCGCACTGCCGCAGCGCGCACGTCGCTGAACCGACTCTGGCCTTCGGCCGTTCGGCGCGGGGCATCGACTTCGGCGCCCCCGACGGGCCCGCCGACCTGATCTTCCTGATCGCGGCCCCGGCCGGCGCCGACGACGCGCACCTCACGATCCTCTCGGCCCTGGCCCGCCGCCTGATGAACGAGGACTTCACCACGGCGCTCCGCTCGGCCGCGGACGCCTCGGCGACGGCCGCCCTGATCCGCGGCGAGGAGCCCACGGCGGCGGCACCCACGGCGACCGCCCCGGCGGCGGATTCGGCGGCCGAGCCGTCCAAGACCCCGAAGCCGCAGGAAAAGGCCGCGGAGAAGGCTGCGGACAAGGCGCCGGAACCGGCGGCTCCGACCGCCGACGCACCCGCGGACCAGGTCTTCCGGATCGTCGCCGTCACCTCCTGCCCCACCGGCATCGCGCACACCTACATGGCCGCCGAGGCCCTGGAGCAGGCCGGACAGCAGGCGGGCGTCGAGCTCGTCGTCGAACCGCAGGGGTCCTCCGGTTTCAACCGGCTCGACCCGGCGGTCATCGCCGCCGCCGACGGCGTGATCTTCGCGCACGACGTGCCGGTACGGGAGAAGGAACGCTTCGCCGGAAAGGCGACGGTCGACGTCGGTGTCAAGGCCGGCATCAACCGCCCCGCCGAACTGATCGCCGAGGTGCGCGGCAAGGCCGAGCGCGGCGAGATCACCGGCGTCGCGGGAGCCTCCGGCTCGCCGGTGGACGACGCGGGGGAGTCCGGCGAGGGCTACGGCACCAAACTGCGCAAGTGGCTGATGTCCGGTGTCAGCTACATGGTCCCGTTCGTCGCGGCGGGCGGACTCCTCATCGCCCTCGGCTTCGCCATCGGCGGCTACACCGTCAACAAGGCTCCTTCCGTCGCCGAACACTTCGTCTGGACGGAGAGCATGAGCTGGGCCGCTCTGCTCTTCCAGATCGGCGGCCTGGCCTTCAGCTTCCTGGTGCCGGTCCTCGCGGGCTACATCGCGTACGGAATGGCCGACCGCCCAGGTCTCGTGCCCGGCTTCGTGGGCGGCTCCATCGCGCTCACCATCAACGCGGGCTTCCTCGGCGGCCTCGCCGCCGGTCTCATCGCCGGTGGCGTGGTGATGGCCATCCAGCGGGTCAAGGTACCCGCTCCGCTACGCGGCATCATGCCTGTCGTCGTGATCCCCCTGATCTCCTCCGCGATCGTCGGCTTCCTGATGTTCCTGGTGGTCGGCAAACCGATCGCCTCACTCCAGGAGGCCCTGTCCGACTGGCTGTCCGGCCTCTCCGGGGCCAACGCGGTCATCCTGGGCGTCATCCTCGGTCTGATGATGTGCTTCGACCTCGGCGGCCCGCTGAACAAGGTCGCCTACGCCTTCGCCGTCGGCGGCCTCGCCAACCCCAACGAGGGCAGCCTGAAGGTCATGGCCGCGGTGATGGCCGCGGGCATGGTCCCGCCGCTGGCCATGGCGCTCGCCACGACCGTACGCGGCAAGCTGTTCACCCGTACCGAACGCGAGAACGGCAAGGCCGCCTGGGTGCTCGGTGCCTCCTTCATCACCGAGGGCGCGATCCCGTTCGCAGCGGCCGACCCGCTGCGGGTGATCCCGTCCGCGATGGCGGGCGGCGCCGTGACCGGCGCGCTCTCGATGCTCTTCGAGTGCACCCTGCGGGCCCCGCACGGCGGCATCTTCGTGATCCCGCTGATCGGCAACCCGTTCCTCTACCTGATCGCGATCGCGGCGGGCACGGCAGTCACCGCCGGACTCGTCATCCTGCTCAAGGGCGCCCGGAAGACCGGCCGCCCGGACCAGGCCGCCGAGACCGGAGCGGTCGGAGCCGGCGCGGTCGGAGCGGAAGCCAAGGTGCCGGCGAGCGTCTGAACGCCCTTCCGTCACCCCGTCCCGGTGCCCTCCCAGGGAGGTCGTACGGACCGTCCCACCTCTGGCGGCCGTACGACCTCCCTTCCGGCCCGGTTCCGTCAGCCCGGGCCGGCTCTCACAGGACCCGCGCGCGAAGCTCCATGGCTTCGCGCGCCGTCTGTTCGGCCCCGTACACCTCACACATGTGCCGGCCGTCCGGCGTCGCCGTGTGCTCCACCTCCCACAGGCTCGTCTCGGTGCCGTCGATCAGCAGGAACGCGTGCTCGTAGAGCATGAACCCCGCGTCCTTGCCCTCGACCTGGCACTGCCGCCCGAAGACCTGCGTGATGTGATGCGCGAACGCAGTCTTCAGGAGCAGCTTGGTCTCCTCACCCGGGCAGTCCGCGTTCTCCGCCCGGCGCAGCACCCTGCGGGCGTGGTCCGGGGAGTTGTCGGGCGAGTAGAGCCGGTGCCGCGGCGAGGTCGCCGGGGCGGGCAGCGCACGCAATCCGCGGATCAACGCGAGATGGGCGTCGATCTCGGCCGTACGCTCCGACTCCAGCTCAGCGAGGAGATCGGTCGCGAGATCGTCCATGGCCGTCTCGCGATTTCGAGGGTCCTCCTCCAGCAGATCGTCGTCCAGGCATCCTCGGTCTCCCCAGTACGCCTCGTCGTCCCGCCCGTCCGGACCGCCCGACGAGAGCCGCGGTGCCTCCGGGCTGCCCGGACGGCACAGACGCGCCGCAGCGAGCTGGGCCTCGGATTCGTCCCCGTACAGCTCGTGCAGCCGCGCGCCGTCCCGGCCGGTGTTGTGCACCAGCTCCCACAGGCTGAACGCGCTGCCGTCGTCGAGCAGATAGGTGTGCCGATACGTCTCGCGGTGCAGCCCCGCACTGTGGTGCGCGGAACACAGCGAGCTGGCGTGCGCCAGCGCACGGTCGAGTCGATCGACCAGTGCGTCAGGCAGGTCGAAGGAGTTGAGTGCCCGACCCAGGAGTCGCTCGAGGTGCGTCTCGGTTGTCTCGTAGGGATCGTTCAAGATGGGTCTCCAGGCCGTCGCCACATGTCACTTGGTGATTGCATAACGTAGTGCCTAGGGCTGACATCGCGTCCTAAGTTTGAGAAAACGAAGGGGGCGTACGTGAAGTTCCCGCGCGCCCCTTGCCAACTCGCAGGACACGCCCCTCAGTCGAGCCCGTACAACTCGCGGTACGAAGGGAACGTCCCGCCAGGACCGTCGACCCCCTCTGCCGCACACATGGCCGAGACGATCGCCCTGGTCACTACATCCGCGCCGGCTGCCAGTATGGCGTTTAAAGCGAGCAAATTCCTCTCTGTCAAAGGCTGAACACCTGTCGCCAGCGTGAAGACGGTGTCCCCGTCGTTGAGCAGATGCACCGGACGGACGGCGCGCGCGATGCCGTCGTGCGCCGTCCCCGCGAGCTTCTGCGCCTGGGCACGGGTCAGTTCGGCGTCGGTGGCGACGACCACAAGGGTGGTGTTGAGTGGAGCGGGGCCGTTCCGCTCGCTCAACTCGGCCAGTCGCCGTTGTGCCGCCTGGTGTACCTCAGCCGTCGGGTACTTCGTACGCCCGCTGAAGTAACGCCCGTACAGCACGCCGGTCAGCGGATCGACCACAGAGCCCGCCGCGTTGGCCACGACCAGCGCGGCGACGGTGATTCCGGAGTCCAGCACCGTACTCGCCGTCCCCGCACCGCCCTTGAGCTGTCCGGCGAGGGCGCCGACCCCCGCGCCCACACAGCCCTCCGCGACCGGCGCACCGTCCTTCGACGCTGCCGCCGCCTCCACCGCCGCACGCCCCGTCGCCGCATCGGGCCGGATCCGCCAGTCGCCGCCGCGCCCCAGGTCGAAGATGCCCGCCGCCGGGACGACGGGAACCACCTGACCTGGGTCGGCGCCGACCCGTATGCCCCGCCCGCGCTCCTCCAGCCACGCCATCACGCCGGACGCCGAATCGAGCCCGTACGCGCTGCCGCCCGTCAGCACGACGGCCTCCGTGCGCTGGACGATATTGCGCGGGTCGAGTGCGTCGGTCTCCTTCGTGGCCGGCCCGCCGCCCCTTATGTCCACGGCGGTGACCACCCCGCCCTCCGGGGCGAGTACGACGGTGGTGCCGGTGAGCGCGCGTTCCCCGGCCACCTGGGCGTGCCCTACCCGGAGGCCCGCCACGTCGGTCAGTGCGTCATTCGATGCCATGAACCCCATGCGTACCACGCAACTCGGGCAGTGAGGTGCTGGACGCCGGAGAATTGGCGAGGGAGGGCGGAGCGAGGGACGGCGGAGGCGACGGGGCAGGGGCTGCGGCGGCCCGCGCGCGCGTCGGCCGATCCCGGGCGCGGGCGCCGCCCCTCGTCCGTCCACGAACGACCCGGCTCCGCACGCGCCCCCGTACCCTGGAGGCATGAGCACCACCCCCACCCCCGAGCCGGCCCCCTCGGAGCCCCGGCGGCCGACCGGGCGGCCACGCCCGCCCGCCGCGCTGGTCTTCGACGATCCCCTCGACCAGCGGTCCTCGGACGACACCGACGACGGCTGGGGAGAGCGCCCCGCCGGGAGCGGCGGCAGCGCCGCGGATCTCGCCCGATTCCTCGACGAGAAGCCGCCCCACCACATCTGAGCCGAGCGCCCCGGACGGGGCGCTCCAGCACGGCCCGCCGCTAGGGCCTCTCGTTTGGATCTTGCCGGGCTCGCGCGCCTTGGTGCCGCGCCTCGCGGCGTTGTCGTCTGTCCACGACGCTCCGCGTCGCCTCCCTCCTCCGCCTTGCGATCCACGGCACCAGACCCCGCTCCCTGACCCGGCCAGATCCAAACGAAAGACCCTAGGGCGTGCTCTGTCCCGGACCGTTGCGTCCCGGGTCGTTGCGCCCCGAGCCGCGCTGCGCGACCAGAGCGTCCCTGATCTCCTTGAGGACCTCCAGTTCGCTGACCTCCATGACCTCCTGGACCTCTTCCTTGGCGGCCTGCTGCCTGGCGCGCCGGGCGAGGTACTTGGCCATCGGCAGCACCATCAGGAAGTACACGACGGCTGCCGTGATGAGGAACGTGAGAACCGCGCTCAGCACCGTTCCCCACATGATCGGAATGCCTTTGACGACCTCGCCCGCGTCGTTCGTCTCGCACGGCGCCTTGAGACACGAGCTGTACATGTTCAGATCCTGCGTGCCGAACGCGCCGACCACCGGATTGATCACGCCCTTGACGACCGAGGTCACCACGTTGGTGAACGCCGCCCCGATGACCACCGCCACCGCGAGGTCGATCACGTTGCCGCGCATCAGGAAGGCTTTGAAGCCTTCGAGGACGCTCTCCTTCTCCTTGCTCACGAGTGAGCCTTTCTTCGCATGTGCTGTAGGGCTGACAATCTGTCCCGCAACCTACGACAGCGCGTGCCCGCGCTGTCCAATCCGCACACGCGACCAAGCGACGCAACAGCGCGCCAGCACGAGTCCGCGCGGCACGGCCCAGCTCCACCCCGGCCCGGAACAGACGCCTCGCGACCGGCCGTACCCGACTCGCGCAACCCCGCACCGCGCGACTCCACACCGCACCGATCAGCACAGCGTCACCGCCAGCCGCGACGTGGCGCTCGCGCCGGCCAGCGCCGTGGCGGTGGCGCGCGGCACCGACAGCACGATCAGCGCCCCGCCGTCCGGCGAGATCTCCGGAGCCCTGGGGACATCGGCGACCCGGGCGCCCGTGGCCACCACACGGGCCTCGGACCCGCTCTCCCCGATCCCCGCCGATCCCGGTGGCGGCATCACGGACGCGATCACATCGACGCGGTCTCCCCGGCGCAGCAGCCTGACCGTCGCCGCGTCGGCGATCCGCACGGGCGCGGACACCATACGCACCGGCTGCGGGACCGCCCGGTGCCGCCGAGAGGAGGGCGAAGGCGCGAGGGCGCCCGCGGCGGCCTCCGCATGGGCGTGGGCGCCCGCGGTCCCACCGACCGCACCGCCCGCCCCGGCGGCGGCCAGCGCGGCGGCTGTCACCGCCAGACCGGCCGCTGTCGCCCGCCGTCGTTTCGCCAGGGCTCGGCTCAGCCGCCGACGCGATCCGCCCACGCGCAGCGGGGCGAACGACGGCACCGTGCGCGGCTCCGGCGTGGCGCCGGGGGGAAGGATCTGGGGAAACGAGGAGAACGGTGAGAGAGGGGACGGGTGAGGCGCGGGGGCTCGGGAGGGGTCCTGAGCAAAGGAACGGGACATGGCGAACACCGCCTGACGTGAGAAGTTCTGCGACCGCTCCTCACGATGCACCGCCCGGCCAGATTTCGCCGAGGCCTGTGGATCAGTTCCCGATTGTGGATAACTCCCTCACCCGCAAGGGTGGTTCAGGGCCCGGCCCGGCGAATTTCCCCGCTCCCGCGCATGGTCCGAGCGGGAGCAGGGCAATCCAAGATCGAGACACAGCGCGCCCAAGACACGACGAGATCCAAGGCACAGCGGGATCAGGGCAGTTGAATCCCCGTGTCCGTTCCGTCCAGCGCGTGCGCGCACAGACAGTCACGTGTCTCGTTCGACGGCAGTCCGGCCACGGCGTCGAAAAGCACGGTGCGCAGCCGGTCGACATTGGAGGCGAAGACCTTGAGGACTTCTTCGTGGGAGACCCCCTCGCCGGTCTCGGCCCCCGCGTCCAGATCCGTCACGAGCGTCATGGAGGTGTAGCAGAGACCCAGTTCACGAGCGAGTACGGCCTCGGGGTGACCGGTCATCCCGACGACCGACCAGCCCATCGCCGCATGCCAGCGCGACTCCGCCCGGGTGGAGAAGCGCGGTCCTTCGACGACGACGAGCGTTCCGCCGTCCACCGGCTCCCAGTCGCGCCCGCGCGCCGCTGCCAGGGTTGTCCTGCGCCCTTCAGGACAGTACGGATCGGCGAGCGAGACATGGACGACTTTGGAGGCGCTGCCGTCCGGCAGCGGCAGCCCGTCGTAGTACGTCTGGACGCGGGCCTTCGTCCGGTCCACCAGTTGATCGGGTACGAGCAGGGTGCCCGGGCCGAACTCCGGCCGCAGTCCGCCCACCGCGCACGGTCCCAGGACCTGCCTCACGCCGACGGAGCGCAGGGCCCACAGATTGGCGCGGTAGTTGATGCGGTGAGGAGGAAGGTCGTGCGAACGCCCGTGCCGGGGCAGGAACGCGACTTTCCGGCCGGCGATCTCGCCGAGGAAGAGAGAGTCACTGGGCGGTCCGTACGGGGTCTCCACCCGGACCTCGGTCACGTCCTTCAGAAAGGAGTAGAAGCCGGAGCCACCGATCACGCCGATCTCTGCATTCGCCATCCGGTCACACTAGCCGGGCTCGCCCGCCCGCACCTGGCAGGGGCCTGCCGGCCCACGGAGGCAGGCCCCGTACGCGAAGGACCCCGACCGTACGGAACGGCGGGGCCCTCGCGGTGAAAGGAGAGAAATCAGGCGGCCGACGAGCCGCTGGAGCTGCTCGACGAGCCGGAGCTCGAAGAGCTGGACCCACCGGAGGAGGATCCGGAGCCCGAAGAGGAGGACGAGGCCGACGCCGCGGCCTTGGAGTCCGAGGACGGCTTCGCACTCGAAGAGCCGGATCCGGAGGTCCCCGAGGAGCTCCCCGCCGCGGGCGCGCTGCTCGACGACGAGCCGCGGCTGTCGTTGCGGTAGAACCCGGAGCCCTTGAAGACGATACCGACCGCGGAGAAGACCTTCTTCAGGCGTCCTTCGCAACTCGGGCACACCGTGAGGGCATCATCGGTGAACTTCTGCACCGCCTCGAGGCCCTCGCCACACTCGGTGCACTGGTACTGGTAGGTCGGCACTTGCTCCTCCTGGCACTCTCACTCAATGAGTGCTAACGACGCTCCATACTGACGTATTCCGAGCGATCAGTCCACTGTCACCGGCGCGCGGTGACTCATCCCACGCAGGGCGACCCGTCCCGAGACCCTCGGAACGAGCCGTGAACGGAGCGCCACCAGGGTGGCCAGGGCCAGCGCCGTGCCCATGAGCGGCACCAGGAATCCGGCGCCCGCACCATGGGCGTCGGCCAACTGTCCCGCGGCCGTGACCGCTGCCGCCTGCCCGAGCGCGACCGCCCCGGTCAGCCAGGTGAACGCCTCGGTGCGTGCCGAGGCGGGCACCAGCGATTCGACCAGGGTGTAGCTCGTGATCAGGGCGGGCGCGATGCAGAGGCCGACCAGGAGTCCGAGGCCGGCGAGCAGCGGTACCGAGTGCGCCGTCCAGAGCGCGGACGCGGCGAGGGTCAGTGCCGCGTACCCGACCAGCAACCTGCGGCGGGGCCCGATCTTCCAGGCCACGGCTCCGCAGACGAGGCCGGCGAGCATGTTGCCCGCCGCGAAGATCCCGTACAGGAGGCCGTTCATGCCGGGGTCGCCGATCTCCTCGGCGAACGCCGTGAGGGAGACCTGCATACCGCCGAAGACCGAACCGATCCCGAGGAGGGCCACAGCCAGTACGCGCACACCAGGTACGGAGAGTGCGGAGACGCGCGGCTCCGCGGAGCCGCCCGCCCCGCCGTGCCGGTCCGACCGGGGCTCCGTGGCGCGCTGGGCCGCGAAGAGCAGCCCGCCCACCAGCGTGAGCGTGGCCTCGGCGATCAGCCCGGCCGCCGGGTGGACCCCCGCGCACAGCGCGGTCGCGAGCACAGGGCCGATGACAAACGTGAACTCATCCGTCACGGACTCGAAGGCGGCAGCCGTGGGCAGCAGGGACGAAGAGCCGCGGGTGCCCGAGGCCGGGCCGGGATCCGAGTCCGGGCCGGAGGCCGGGACCAGGTCGGAGGGGCCCAGCAGCGCTGCCCAGCGCGAGCGGACCATGGGGCCGATCTGCGGGACCGAGGCGCCGGTCGGGACGGCCGCGGCGAACAGCGCCCAGAGCGGGGCGCCCGCCAGCGTGAGCGCGACCAGGGTCGCCACGGCCGCCGCGTGGATCAGCACGCCCGGTATCAGGACGGCGCGCTGCCCGTACCGGTCCGCGAGCTTGCCGCCCTGCGGGGCGAAGAGCGCCATGGACACACCGGTGACCGCGGCGACAGCGCCGGCGGCGCCGTACGAACCGGTGGTGTGCTGGACAAGGAGGACGATGCCGATGGTCAGCATCGCGAAGGGCTGGCGCGCGGCGAAGCCGGGGATCAGGAAGGTCCACGCACCGGGAGTGCGCAACAACCGTCCGTAGCCCGGGCGGGGCATCGCGCCCTCCGCCTCGACAGCGCCGGTGCCGGCGCTGGTGTTGACCGTGTTGCGGGACACGGCCCATGCCTTTCTGCCGCCTGGTAGCGCGCCCCTGTACGGCCTCCGTCGGTTACGGAGGCGGGCGCAGCCGAGAGCTGTCCTCTTGCGCGGAACTGCGGTAGATACCAGGGCCCACTGAGGGGGCAGCCACGGCCGCCATACGGTCGCGCCAGCACTGCGTCAGGCAGAGTTGGTCGATCAGTAGATGATGCAGATGTCCAGCTGGATACAGATGTAAAAACAGTTGATCACGTGCGCCTTTATCGTACAGGCACGTGTTCCTGTGCGCCTGAGAAAGCCCGATCACACCGAGTGCGCGCCTGCGATTGCTCCGGCGCTCGTCTCACGCCCCCACACCCCGCCTGGCGCCCTCCTCGTACTCGCCTCACGTCCCCGCGGGTGCTCAGAGGAGCTTGCCGCCGGCGCCGGCTCCCGTACCCGCGCCGTTGCCCGTACCCAGCCAGCCGGCCAGCTTTCCGCCCTGTCCGACCGCCCGCAGTCGCCGCTCCGCCGCGTCCCGTACCGGATCCGTCGCCACCACGAGCAGTTCGTCGCCACGGCGCAGCACGGTAGCGGGCAGGGGTACGAAGCTCTTCTCGTCCCGGACGATCAGCGTCACCGCGGACCCGGGCGGCAGTCGTAGCTCCGCCACCTCCACGCCGTGCATCTTCGACCCCTCCGGGATCGCCACGGAGAGGAGATGGCCGCGCAGCCGTTCCAGCGGCGCCGACTCGATGCCCAGGTCGGAGGCGTCGGAGGAGCGTCCGAGCCGCAGCGCTTTCGCCAGCCAGGGCAGGGTCGGCCCCTGCACCAGCGTGTACACGACGACCAGGATGAAGACGATGTTGAAGATCCGCAGACTGCCCTGTACCTGCGAGACCATCGGGATGGTCGCGAGGATGATGGGCACCGCGCCGCGCAGCCCCGCCCAGGACATCAGGGCCTGCTCCTGCCAGGGGATCCGGAAGGGCAGCAGGCTGATCATGACGGAAAGCGGCCGGGCCACCACCGTCAGGACCAGGCCGACGATCAGCGCGGGCAGGAAGTCGTCGCCCAGTTCGTGCGGCGTCACCAGCAGTCCGAGCAGGACGAACATGCCGATCTGCGCGATCCAGCCCAGCCCCTCCGCGAAGCCGCGGTTCGCCGGGGCGTGCGGCAGTTTGGAGTTACCGAGGATCATGGAGGCGATGTAGACGGCGAGGAAGCCGCTGCCGTGCGCCGTGGCGCCGACCGCGTACGCCGACACCGCGATCGCCATCACGGCGATCGGGTAGAGCCCGGAGGCCGGCAGGGCCACGTGCTTCAGCCCGAAGGCACCGGCCCAGCCGACGGCGAGCCCGATGACCGCGCCGATCGCCAGTTCCAGGACGATCTCGCCGACGAGGATGTACCAGTGCTCGACCGGGCCCACCGCCGCGAGCGCGACCACGATGATCACCACAGGGGCGTCGTTGAACCCGGACTCGGCCTCCAGCGCCCCGGTGACCCGGGACGGCAGCGGCACCTTGCGCAGCACGGAGAAGACGGCCGCCGCGTCCGTCGAGGAGACGACGGCCCCGATGATCAGGGCCTGCCGCCAGTCCAGGCCGATCAGGTAGTGCGCGGCGGACGCCGTGACGCCGACGCTGATCGCGACCCCCACCGTCGACAGGGCGGCGGCGACGGGCAGCGCCGGTTTCACTTCCTTCCACTTGGTGCCCAAACCGCCCTCGGCCAGGATCACCACCAGTGCGGCATAGCCGATCACCTGCGTCAGCTCGACGTTGTCGAACTTCACATGGAAGAGGCCGTCCTGCCCTATGACGACACCGATCCCCAGGTACAGCAGCAGGCTGGGGAGGCCGCTCCGGGACGAGATCCGGACGGCGGCGACCGCGATCAGCAGCACGAGCGAGCTGATGAGCAGCAGTTCGTTGAGATGGTGAACAGACAGCGGCCGATCCTTCCCCTCGCGCACGCCGGATCGTTCCTCCGGGAGCCAGTACTTCGTTACCTTACCTAATCTTTAACGTTTTCTTGACGCTTTCGATCGCCAGTACGAGCGTTGGTGTGATTTCCATCGCGGCCGAGGGGTGCGTCAGGCGTGCGAAGCGGTACGACAAGGGTGAAGCGTGGTGAATTCGTAGAGGAATCCATGCGTCAACCTCTGTGTGATCATTCTGTGATCGTCGGATCAGTCGCACTACATGACACCGCGTCGGGGGCGCCGAACCCCTGCGCCTATGGTTGCTCCAGCATTTCCAGGACCACCCTGCCCCTCGAAGGACAGCGATGCCCGCCAACACAGCCCCCCCTTCCGTCAAAAAGAAGGGGCGACGCGCCCGTCTGATCGTGATCGTCCTGGTGCTGGCGCTTGTCGCGGGTGTCGGATACGGCGCGTTCTGGGGCGTCAGTACGGCCCGAGCCTCGTTCCCGCAGACCACGGGGACCGTCACGCTCAAGGGCCTGTCAGGATCCGTGGACGTCCGGCGCGACAGCCACGGCGTCCCCCAGATCTACGCGAACAGTGACGCCGACCTCTTCCGCGCCCAGGGATACGTCCAGGCGCAGGACCGCTTCTGGGAGATGGACGTACGGCGGCACATGACCGCCGGCCGGCTCTCCGAGATGTTCGGAAAGAGCCAGGTCAAGACCGATACCTTCCTGCGCACCCTGGACTGGCGCGGAGTCGCGCAGCGCGAGTACGACACCGAGTTGTCGGCGGAGACCAAGAAGAACCTCCAGTCGTACGCGGACGGCGTCAACGAATACCTCAAGGGCCGCGGCGGCAAGGACATCTCGGTCGAGTACGCGGCCCTGAGCTTCACCAACGACTACACGCCGGGGAAGTGGACCCCGGTCGACTCGGTGGCCTGGCTCAAGGCGATGGCCTGGGACCTGCGCGGCAACATGCAGGACGAGATCGACCGCTCGCTGCTGACCAGCCGCCTGAGTGAGCAGCAGATCAAGGACCTGTACCCGGCGTACCCGTACGACCGGAACAAGCCGATCGTCAGCGAGGGCGGGATCGACCCGGTCACGGGCGCGTACGACCCCAAGGCCGAGCCCACCGGCACCGGCGGCAGCGGTACGGACGGCAGTGGCACGGGCACAGGGATCGGCGGCGGCACCGACGGCTCGACCATCGACGGCACAGGCACAGGCACAGGCACAGGCACAGGCACAGGCACAGGTTCCAACGTCTCCCTGCGGTCCACCAGCGCCGCCGGTGCGGCGCAGGGCCTCGAAGCACAGCTCGGCGCGCTCTCCGGCACCCTGGACGAGATCCCCGCCCTGCTCGGCCCGAACGGCAGCGGTATCGGTTCCAATTCCTGGGTCGTCTCCGGCCGGTACACGACGACGGGCAAGCCGCTCCTCGCCAACGACCCGCACCTCGCGCCGCAGCTCCCCTCGCTCTGGTACCAGATGGGGCTGCACTGCCGCAGCGTCTCGCCGACCTGCAAGTACAACGTCGCCGGCTACACCTTCGCGGGAATGCCCGGAGTGATCATCGGCCACAACCAGGACGTCGCCTGGGGCTTCACCAACCTCGGCGCCGACGTGACCGACCTGTACCTGGAGAAGGTCAGCGGGGACACGTACCAGTACGGGTCCCAGAAGAAGAAGTTCAAGGTCCGTGACGAGATCATCAAGGTCGCCGGCGGCGCGAGCAAGAAGATCACGGTCCGCTCGACGGACCACGGCCCCGTGGTCTCCGACCGCGACGACGCCCTGGAGAAGGTCGGGGAGAAGGCCCCGGTCGGCGATGTCGCCCCTGACCGCGGCAGCGGCTACGCGGTCTCCCTGCAGTGGACCGCACTCCAGCCCGGCAAGTCCATGGACGCCGTTTTCGAGCTCAACAGGGCCGAGGACTTCTCCGGCTTCCGCAAGGCCGCCGAGCATTTCGAGGTTCCCTCGCAGAACCTCATCTACGCCGACACCAAGGGCAACATCGGCTACCAGGCACCCGGCCGGATCCCGGTCCGCTCCGAGGGCGACGGCACGATGCCGGCGCCCGGCTGGGACCCGAATTACAAGTGGAAGGGGTACATCCCCTTCGATGAGCTGCCGTACGAGTACAACCCCGAGCGTGGCTACATCGTCACCGCCAACCAGGCCGTCGTGAACGCGGAGAAGTCCCCGTACCTGCTGACCGAGGACTGGGGCTACGGCGCTCGCAGCCAGCGGATCAACGACTTGATCGAGTCGAAGACCAAGGACGGCGGGAAGATCTCGACCGACGACATGCAGACCATGCAGATGGACAACAGCAGCGAGATCGCCAAGGTGCTGATGCCCTACCTGCTCAAGATCGATGTCTCGGACCCGTCCGTCCGCGAGGCCCAGAAGCTCCTCGAAGGCTGGGACTACACCCAGGAGCCCGACTCGGGTGCCGCCGCCTACTTCAACGCGGTCTGGCGCAACGTCCTCAAGCTGGCCTTCGGGAACAAGCTTCCCAAGGAAGTGCGTGTCAAGGACGAGTGCCTCACTGTCCGTCCCGCCGACTCGACCGGCCCGGCGGACGGCCTCGACGAGCTCGTACGGGAGTGCGGCCAGCGCGACCCCGACCAGGCGCAGCCGGACGGCGGTGACCGCTGGTACGAGGTGGTGCGCAAGATCGTCAAGGACGAGGGCAACGAATGGTGGAGCTCTCCGAAGAGCCGCAAGGACGCCGCCACGACGACGCGTGACGGGCTCCTGAAGCGCGCCATGAAGGACGCGCGCTGGGAGTTGACGGCCAAGCTCGGCAAGGACGTCTCCAGTTGGAGCTGGGGCCGTCTGCATCAGCTCCAGTTGGAGAACCAGACCCTCGGCACCGAGGGGCCCGGATTCCTCAAGGAGATACTCAACCGCGGCCCGTGGAACCTCGGCGGTGGCGAGGCCGCGGTCAACGCGACCGGCTGGAACGCCGCCGGCGGCTACGAGGTCGTCTGGGTGCCGTCCATGCGGATGGTCGTCAATGTCGGTGACTGGGACAAGTCCCGCTGGATCAACCTGACGGGCGCCTCGGGGCACGCCTACAGCGCGCACTACACCGATCAGACGGACAAGTGGGCCAGGGGTGAACTGCTGGACTGGTCCTTCACCCCCAACGCGGTGCAGAACAGTACGAAGGACACGCTGACGCTGGAGCCGTAACCGCGGGGGCCCCTACAGGGCCCTTGCGGCGTTTCGAAGGGGGGCTCTTCCGGCATCCGATCGCATCATCGGATCGATCGCCGCACCGGAAGAGCCCGCCTCAAGAGCCGACCGGGCCGTCGGCGCTGCGGGCGTCGTCAGTGCCGTCGGTGCTGTCAGCCCTCCCGGGGCCGCCGAAGCGTCTGATGCCCTCCGGTGTCACCACGGCCTGTACGGGGTGGTCGTGCGGTTCCTCCGGGACCCGCGCGACCACCTCGTTCGCGTACAGCAGCACCACGAGCGCCGGTGCGGCGCCCGCCCGTGCCAGCCGGCTCAGGATCCGGTCGTACGAGCCTCCGCCCCGGCCCAGCCGCATTCCTCGCCCGTCCACCGCGAGACCGGGCAGCAGGACCGCCTCCGCCGCCAGGACAGCCTCCGGGCCCAGCCGGGGCCCCTCGGGCTCCAGCAGCCCCCGTCCGGCCCGTACGAGCCGTTCTGCGCCCTCGTAGCGGGCCCAGTCGAGATCGTTGTCGGCCATCAGCACCGGCAGCAGGACCCGGACGCCCCGTGCGCGCAGGGCGTCGAGCACCGTGCGCGTTCCCGGCTCACGTCCGACCGACACATAGGCGGCGACGGTGCGGGCACGGGCGAGTTCCGGCAGATCCAGTGCCCTCCGTGAGAGAACCTCCGCGGCCTTTTGTACGTCTTCACCGGACAGCAGGCCACGCGCGGCGAGGAGTTCACTTCGCAGAACGCTCTTTCCCGGCGTGTCGGGCAAGTCGGCGCTCACGGGGCATCACAAACCTCTCGTACCTCGCCTATGGGCTCGTATGAGTCGAAAGTTAACCGAAGCATCATCTTCCGCCCATACGCAGCGGATAGGCTCCCCGGCATGACTCATTCGCCCTCCAGGATCACCAAGGCTGTCATCCCCGCCGCAGGCCTCGGCACCCGGTTCCTCCCCGCCACCAAGGCCACGCCCAAGGAGATGCTGCCGGTCGTCGACAAGCCGGCGATCCAGTACGTGGTCGAGGAGGCGGTGGCCGCGGGGCTCTCCGACGTCCTCATGGTCACCGGTCGCAACAAGCGCCCTCTTGAGGACCACTTCGACCGGAACTACGAACTGGAACAGGCGCTGACCCGTAAGGGCGACGCCGGGCGCCTCGCGAAGGTTCAGGAGTCCAGCGACCTCGCCACCATGCACTACGTGCGTCAGGGCGATCCCAGGGGCCTCGGTCACGCCGTCCTGTGCGCAGCCCCGCACGTCGGGGACCAGCCCTTCGCGGTCCTGCTGGGCGACGACCTGATCGACCCGCGCGACCCGCTGCTCGCGCGCATGGTCGAGATCCAGGAGCGGGAGGGCGGCAGTGTCGTCGCCCTCATGGAGGTCGATCCGGCGCAGATCCACCTGTACGGCTGCGCCGCCGTGGAACCCACGGGCGACGCCGACGTGGTCAAGGTGCACGACCTGGTCGAGAAGCCCGACGCCGCCGACGCCCCCAGTAATTACGCCATCATCGGCCGCTACGTGCTGGACCCCGCCGTCTTCGAGATACTCCGCAGGACCGAGCCGGGCCGCGGGGGTGAGATCCAGCTCACCGACGCCCTCCAGCAGCTCTCCGCGGACGAGAAGGTCGGCGGCCCGGTCCACGGCGTCGTCTTCCAGGGCCGCCGCTACGACACCGGTGACCGGGGCGACTATCTCCGTGCCATTGTCAGACTCGCGTGCGAACGTGAAGACCTGGGCCCGGACTTCCGGACCTGGCTCCGCAGTTACGTCAGCGAGGAGATGTAGCACTTGAGCAGCACGGCAGACGCCCCGGACCCGGGCCTGGGCCTGGGTACGGACCCGGTCCCGGCCTCCGGGCAGGACCGGATCTGGTCCGTGGAGGACCATCTCGCGGACATCCTCGCCGCGGTCCGTCCGCTCGACCCCATCGAGCTGCAACTGCTCGACGCCCAGGGCTGCGTCCTCGTGGAGGACGTCACGGTTCCGGTCGCGCTGCCGCCGTTCGACAACAGTTCCATGGACGGGTACGCCGTCCGTACGGCCGATGTGACGGGCGCCACGGAGGAGTTCCCCGCCGTGCTGACCGTCGTCGGGGACGTGGCCGCGGGCAGCGGCGCGCTCCCCGAGGTCGGTCCCGGGCAGGCCGCCCGGATCATGACCGGGGCTCCGCTGCCGCCCGGTGCCGAGGCCGTCGTCCCGGTCGAGTGGACCGACGGCGGTATGGGCGCCGGCGCGGCCACCTCGATGCGCCCGGCCGCCGGGGGAGGGGCCGGCGCGAGCGGCGAGGTACGGGTCCACCGCCCGGCCGAGGCCCGCGCCCACGTCCGCGCCCGCGGCAGCGATGTCCGCGCCGGTGACCTCGCCCTGAAGGCCGGTACGATCCTCGGCCCGCCGCAGATCGGCCTGTTGGCGGCCATCGGCCGGGGCAGGGTCAGGGTCCGCCCGCGCCCGCGGGTGGTCGTCCTCTCCACCGGGAGCGAGCTGGTCCAGCCGGACGAGTCCCTCGACGAGGGCCAGATCTACGACTCCAACAGCTTCGCCCTCACCGCCGCGGCCAGGGACGCGGGTGCCATCGCGTACCGGGTCGGGGCCGTCACCGACGACGCGGACACCCTGCGCGCCACGATCGAGGACCAGCTCATCCGCGCCGACATGGTCGTCACCACGGGCGGCGTCAGCGTCGGGGCGTACGACGTCGTCAAGGAGGCGCTCTCCTCCGTGGGGGACGAGGACGAGGCGGGCGGCGGGATCGACTTCCGCCGCGTCGCGATGCAGCCAGGCAAGCCCCAGGGGTTCGGCTCGATCGGCCCGGAGCACACCCCGCTGCTCGCCTTCCCCGGCAACCCGGTGTCGTGCTACGTCTCCTTCGAGCTGTTCGCGCGCCCGGCGATCCGCGCCCTCATGGGCCTGGAGGACCTGCACCGTACGACGGTCAAGGCGCCCCTCAAGGCGGACAGAACGCTCTCGTCCCCGGCGGGCCGCCGCCAGTTCCTGCGCGGTACGTACGACGCCGAGGCGGGCGCCGTCACCCTGGTCGGCGGCTCGGGCTCCCACCTCGTGGCGGCCCTGGCCCACGCCGACGCGCTGATCGTGATCCCGGAGGAGACCGTCTCCGTCGAGCCCGGCACGGAGGTCGAGGTGGTTCTGATCGGCTGACGCCCCGCGGTGGCGGTACCGTGGCTGCCCACACAGGCCCTGTCGGGCCCGGACCAGGAGCGCCACAGCAATGACTGTGTTTTCCCGGGGGGCGACCCCCGGACACCCTCAGCAGGCCGACGAGAGCGGTTCGAGCGGTCAGGACGGCCCGACCGAGGCGGGACAGAACGGCCTGACCCACATCGACGCGTCGGGCGCCGCCAGAATGGTCGACGTCTCCGCCAAGGAGGTCACGGCACGCACCGCGCGCGCCAGCGGCCGGGTGCTGGTCTCGCCGCGCGTCGTCGAACTGCTCAGGGGCGAGGGAGTGCCCAAGGGGGACGCGCTCGCCACGGCCCGTATCGCGGGCATCATGGGCGCCAAGCGGACCCCTGACCTCATCCCGCTCTGCCATCCGCTGGCCGTGTCGGGCGTCAAGCTCGACCTCTCGGTCGCGGACGACGCGGTCGAGATCCTGGCGACGGTGAAGACCACGGACCGCACGGGCGTCGAGATGGAGGCCCTCACCGCCGTCTCGGTGGCCGCGCTGACCGTCGTCGACATGGTGAAGGCCGTCGACAAGGGCGCGGTCATCACGGACGTACGGGTCGAGGAGAAGACCGGCGGCGCGTCCGGAACCTGGAACCGCCCGGAGGCGGCCGACGACGGAGCCGCCGGGGGTACGGCATGAGCACACCGCCCCCCGGCCACCCGGGACCGCCGAGCGGGGCACCCTCGTCGCCGTACCGTGCCCTGGTCGTCACGGCGTCCAACCGGGCCGCGGCGGGCGTCTACCCCGACAAGGGCGGCCCGCTCCTCGCCGACGGTCTCGGCGCGCTCGGCTTCGCCGTCGACGGCCCGCGGGTCGTCCCCGACGGCGACCCGGTCGAACAGGCCCTGCGCGAGGGCGTGGCCGCCGGGTACGACGTGATCCTCACCACCGGGGGTACGGGCATCTCGCCCACCGACCGCACCCCGGACGCCACGCGCCGCGTGCTCGACCACGAGATTCCCGGCATCCCGGAGGCGATCCGCGCGGAAGGCGCGGCGAAGGTCCCCACCGCCGCGCTCTCCCGGGGCCTGGCGGGCGTCGCGGGGCAGACCCTGATCGTGAACCTGCCGGGCTCCACCGGCGGCGTACGCGACGGGCTCACCGTGCTCGACCGGCTGCTCGTCCACGCCGTGGACCAGATCCGCGGCGGCGATCACCCCCGCGTCTCCGGATGAACCCGGCCTGGCCCGCGATGCTGGTGGACGGCGAGGTGACCCTCCGCCCCATAAGGCTGCGCGACCAGCGCGCCTGGCGGGAGGTGAACCGGCGCAACCGCGACTGGCTGCGCCCCTGGGAAGCGACGATTCCGCCGCCGCCCCCCGGCGGCCCACTCGCCCAGCGCCCCACATACCGCCAGATGGTCCGCCACCTCCGCGCCGAGGCGAACGCGGGCCGGATGCTGCCGTTCGTCATCGAGTACCAGGGGCGGCTGGTCGGCCAGCTCACGGTCGCCGGGATCACCTGGGGCTCGATGTGCTCCGGCCATGTCGGCTATTGGGTGGACCGCGAGGTGGCGGGCCGCGGAGTGATGCCGACGGCCGTCGCGCTCGCCGTGGACCACTGCTTCCGGATGGTGGGGCTGCACCGCGTCGAGATCTGCATCCGCCCCGAGAACGGCCCCAGCCGCCGCGTCGTCGACAAGCTCGGCTTCCGCGAGGAAGGGCTGCGGCCCCGCTATCTCCATATCGACGGAGCCTGGCGGGATCACCTCGTCTACGTCCTCACGGCGGAGGAGGTCCCCGAGGGGCTGGTCCACCGCTGGCGCAGAGAGCGGCCGGGAACGACCAGAAAATAAAACAAACGTTCGATATTGCGTTACGTATGCCCATAAACCAATACGAACAATCACAAAAAAAGTCCGTGATATCAGCCGGATCGTGCGACACACCGGCCCAATTGGCCGATGCCCTCGTGCGAACCCCTCTACGGTGTGAACCGTGAGCAGCAGCGGCCTCATCTACGCAGTCATCGTCGGGGCCTGGGCCGCCTACTTGGTGCCGATGTGGCTCCGCAGGCAGGACGAGCTGAACGAGGCACGTCCGACGGAACGCTTCAGCACCGCCATCCGGCTGCTGTCCGGACGGGCGGCCATGGAGCGCCGTTACGCCAAGGAGCTTCAGGGGCGAGCCGCCGAGGAGGCGGGGGCCGACGTGGAACCGGAGAGCCGTACGGAGTCGATGAGCTCCGTCGACGTCCGGGCCTTCGCCGCGCCTCCGGACCATACGGAGCTCCGGATGAGCGTCCGCGCGGAGATCCCCGCACCGGCCAGGTCGGCACAGCCCAGGCCGGCGGCGCCCCACCCCGAACCCCGCCCCGCGCCTCGACCCGCCGCCCCCGAGCGCCCCGCGTCCAAGCTACGCGCGCGCCCCGCGGGCACTCCGGCCGAACGGGCCCGGCGCGCACAGCGCTCCCAGGTCCTCGCCCGCCGCCGGCGTACCACCATGATCCTCTTCCTCTCCTTCACCCTCGGCGCGATCGTCGCGGCGGTCGGCGGCCTGGGGTTCCTCTGGGCGCCCGCGGTCCCGGCCATACTCCTCAGCACATACATCGTCCACCTGCGCGGCCAGGAGCGGCGCCGCTTCGCGTTCACCATGGACCGGCGCCGGGCCGAGGCCGCCGCGCAGCGCCTGCGCGAGAACCGCTCCCCGCGCCGACAGCCCGCCGCGTCCGGGGCCGACGAGCCCGAACAGGAGCCGGAACCCTGCCCTGAACCTGAGCCGGCCGCCACGGTCTCTCCCCAGGAGGCGGGCCGCCGAGCCCTGGTCGAGCAGACCGACCACGCGGAATGGGTCGACCAGCAGCGCGAACGCGGCCCGGCCCGCGGCGAGAGCTGGGAGCCGGTCCCGGTGCCCCTTCCCACGTACGTCACGGCCCCGGTCGCCCCCCGCGCCTCCAGCGGCGTGGAGGTCGGCGACCCGGAGACCTGGAGCGCGGCCCGCTCCTCCACGGCCGAACCGGTGCCGGACCCCACCCCCGCCCCGCGCACCCCACCCCAGCGCCGCACTCGCGACCACGGCAGGACCCCGCTCTTCGACCAGTACGACGAAGAAGACGACCGCCCCCGCGCGGCCAACGAGTAACCAGCCCCGCGACGTGCTCGGCAGGCCGCGGGCCGCCCGCCCGTGACCAGCCGCTCACGGATTTCCGGACACGGCCGGGAGGGTGCTAAAGTTTCACTCGTTGCAAGGGCCTGTGGCGCAGACTGGTAGCGCACCTCGTTCGCATCGAGGGGGTCAGGGGTTCAAATCCCCTCAGGTCCACAGCAGCTCAAAGCCCCTGCCGGGGAAACCCGGTAGGGGCTTTTTGGTGCCGTACAGCAGTGACGAAACGTTCGGCGGACGCGGCCAGGTCGGCCGATTTCTGACCGGGGGCGAGGCGGAGCCGGGGCCGGGGCCCGGCCGAGGTGGGTCGGGCCGCCGGCCGTGGCAGGGCGCGACGCCGGCCTGCTCAGGATCAGGCCGTCCCTCACCCGGCGACTCTCCTGCCAGGCAAAGGCGATCGGCCGCAGCCTGGAGCGTCGAGGTCGCTCATGCAGTGGCGTGCTCCACCTTGAGGTCCTGAACCATGCCCGCTCCACGCCGGGTGGGATGGGAGCTCTGGGGTAGGCGATGAGGTGGGTGTGACACGGCAGGCCCTGAACCTCTCGTTACGGAGGAAGGGCCTCCGGCCAATTCGCCTGATCAGGCGGCGTGTGGCGCCGTAGGCTCGGTTCGTGACGACCGAAGACAGCGCGCTGGGAACCGTCAAGCACTGGCAGGACTGCGTGGATGTGTACGACTTCCTGGAGCAGGTCCGGCGGCGGCCCCGGATGTGGTTGCCCGGAGGGTCGCTGGAGCATCCGCGGTCCCTTCTCATCGGGTACCGGATCGCACTCGCTGTACACGCCATCGACGAGCCCTTTGCCTTCTGGCCCGAGGAAGGCTTCACCCACTGGCTCCGCGAGCACTACGGCATCTGCAGCTCTCTCGCCTGGTCGGCGGAGATCGAGCGCCGGACCCCCTCCGGTTCGACGCCGATCGACGAGTTCTTCCGGCTGTTGGACCACTATCGGCGCGACGCGGCGGAGCCGGAGCGCGCCGGCGGCGACATGCGGTGAGCGGCTGATCCGGGGGTGCCTTCCTGAGGCTCGGAGCGTCGACTTCCTCCGCCGGGCCGTAGTGGTTGGAGGTCCCGGAGGCTCGGCGCGCAGCTTCCCCCACCTGTGGTGTCGTCGCACTGTGTGGCGAAGGTTGCCGGTGGGGTGGAGGGCGGTACATGTGGCTGATTAGGCGTCAGTTCTTGTCTGGTCAGGCGTAGTTGAGAGTTAAAGCGCGCGCACTACAGTCGGACGGAAGACCGCGTGGGGCGTCGGCCCCCGACGGCCAGTGGACCGCAAGGCGTTCGAAATACCGGACCCCCATCCGTCGCTCGAAACAGCCAGGAGGTCTCCCCTCCCATGCATCTGGACCACCTCACACCGCGGGACCGCGAGCTCTTCAGGCGGTTCGGGTACGGGCCCGCCGTGCGCGTTCCGTACGCCCTTGTGCACCATGCTTTCGAACAGCAGGCGCTGGCCGTGCCCGATGCCGTGGCCGCCGAGCACCGCGGTGCCACCGTCACGTACGCGGAGCTGAACCGCCGCGCGGAGCGGCTCGCGGGTCGGCTCCGGTGTGCCGGGGTGCGGCCGGGTGACCGTGTCGGGCTTTTCGTGCGGCGCTCGATTCCGATGCTGGTGGGGCTGCTCGGGACGCTCAAGGCCGGTGCCGCGTACGTACCGCAGGACATCGGCCTCGCGCCCGCCGCCCAGCTCCGTCATGTCATCCGTACGGCCGCCACTCG
Source organism: Streptomyces sp. NPDC059092 (assembly GCF_042756365.1). Lineage (NCBI taxonomy): Bacteria > Bacillati > Actinomycetota > Actinomycetes > Kitasatosporales > Streptomycetaceae > Streptomyces > Streptomyces sp. NPDC059092. Next base: position 27,286 of record NZ_JBHZEJ010000034.1, on the reverse strand, counting down.
GGTCGTCCTCACCCAGCGGGAGTACGCGCACCGTGTGCCCTTACCCGCCGGGGTGCGCCATCTCGTCGAGGTGGATGAGGCGGATGAGGTGGATCGCCTCGACGGGGATGGGCTCGACGGGGACGGGCCGGCGGGAGGGGGGTTCGCGCGACACGGTGTGGCGGGGCCCGACGACGGGTGTTACGTCCTTTTCACCTCCGGCACCACCGGCCGGCCCAACGGGGTCACCGTCACCCACCGGAACGTGGCCAACATCCTGTTCACCGAGCCCGGCAGCCTCGGTGTCCGGCCCGGTCTGCGTGTCGCCCAGCTCCTCAACATCGCCTTCGACATGGCGGCCTGGGAGATCCTCGGCTGCCTCAGTCATGGCGGCACCCTCGTCATCCGCGGCAAGGACATCGCGGAGACGGCGCGCACCGCGGACGTCCTCGTCGCGACCCCCACCGTCCTCGCCTCCATCGACCCGGCCACCTGCCCCCGGGTGCGGGCGGTCGCGGTCGCCGGGGAGCCCTGCCCGCGCCCCCTCGCCGATCTGTGGGCGGGGCGCTGCGCCTTCCACAACGCCTGCGGCCCGACGGAGACCACGATCGTCAACACGATGCAGCGCCATCACCCGGACGCGGAGCTGCTGACGATCGGCCGCCCGACGCCCAACAACGCGGTGTACGTCCTCGACGAGCGGCGCCGCGCCCTCCCCATCGGCGAGGTGGGGGAGATGTGGGCGGGCGGCGACTGCGTATCGGCCGGCTATCTCGGCGACGATGCCCTGACCGCCGAACGGTACGCGCCCGACCCGTACCTCGGTGGGGACCACCGCATGTTCCGTACGAGAGATCTCGGCCGCTGGACACCCGACGGCGAGCTGGAACACCTCGGCAGGACGGACGATCAGGTCAAGATCCGCGGCTTCCGCGTCGAACCGGACGCCGTCTCCGCCGTCCTGGAGTCCCTGCCGGGGTGCGCCCGCGCGGTCACGCTCAAGCGCGACGCCCAGCATCTCGTCTCGTTCGTCTGCCCCCAGGACGTCGACCCGGTGGCGGCGCGCGGGGCGGTGGCCGCGGCGCTCCCGTACTACTGCGTGCCGTCCGCCGTGCTGCCCCTCGCCGCCCTGCCGGAGACCGACCGGGGGAAGATCGACAAGGCGGCGCTGCTGCGGCTCGCCACGGGGGACACCGACCGGGCCGCGCGCGTAGGGGTGGTGGGGGCGTGACGTTCTCCGTCGGTGAGGAGAGCGTCCGCCGGGCCTCGACGCCGGCGCCGGCCCAGACGCAGACGCAGACGCAGACGCCGGCCCAGACGCCGGCGCGGACAGGGTCTTCGGCCGCGGGCTCGCCCGCGCCGGTGGCGCCGCCCGTCGACGTCGACGCCGTCTCCCTTCCCCCGCTCATCTCCTGGCCCAGGCGGCTTTTCAAACACCCCCGCCTCATGCACTACAACCGCCTCGCCGCCCTCGTTCTCCTCGCCAACCTCGGCTTCCTCGCGGCGGGCCCGCACAGCCCGCGCACCCTCGGCCATGCCGCCCTGGCCAACCTGGCGCTCGCCGTCGTCGTGCGCCAGCAGTACGTCATCAACCTGCTGTTCCGGCTGGCCACCCGGCCGTCCACGCGCCGGCCGCTCAAGCTGCGCCGGACGCTCGCGAAGGTGTACCACTTCGGGGGGCTGCACGTGGGCGGGACGGTGGCCGGGGCGTTGTGGTTCCTGGGCCAGACCGTTGTCCTGACCGTCGGAAGCACCGGCGCGGGCGTCGCGCTGCTTGTCGTCGCCTACACGCTGATCGCCCTGCTCGCCGGCATCATCGCCACCGCGCTGCCGCCCTTCCGCTCCCGCTTCCACGACCGCTTCGAGAAGATCCACCGCTACGGCGGCTGGGCGGCCCTCGCGCTCTTCTGGGCGCATACGGTGCTCTCCGCGCTCCCCCCGCTCTCCGCCGGCGGACCGGTCGTCGCCGAGCCCGGCCTCTGGGTGCTCGCCCTTGTCACCTTCTCCGTCGCGCTGCCCTGGCTGCGGCTGCGCGAGGTCGGCGTACGGATCGAACGGCCCTCGTCCCATGTCGCGCTGGCCCACTTCGACCACGGCGTGACCCCGTTCGCGGGTTCGTCCACCACGATCAGCCGCAGCCCGCTCAAGGAGTGGCACTCGTTCGCCAACGTGCCTGCCCCGGGGCGCTCCGGATTCCGGCTCACCATCTCCCGCGCGGGCGACTGGACCGGCTCCTTCATCGACGACGCGCCCGAGCGGGTGTGGGTCAAGGGCATCACCACGGCGGGCGTCGCGAACATCGAGACGCTGTTCCGCAAGGTGATCTACGTGGCCACCGGCAGCGGCATCGGCCCCTGCCTGCCCCATCTGCTCGCCGCCGAGGTGCCGGCACGGCTGGTCTGGGCGACGCGCGATCCGCGGGTGACGTACGGGGACGGGCTCGTCGACGAGATCCTCGTCGTCCAGCCGGACGCGCTCATCTGGGACACCTCGCGCCACGGCAAACCCGACATGGTGCGGCTCGCGTACGCCGCGTACCGCGACTTCGGTGCCGAGGCCGTCATCTGCATCTCCAACAAGAAACTCACCTGGCAGGTCGTGCACGGTCTCGAACGCCGTGGCATCCCCGCGTACGGCGCGATCTGGGACTCGTGACGTCCCGCCGGACCCCGATCGGAGGCATCTTCCGTGGACCTGAACATCAAGACCGAGCGTGGCGGCCCGGACGGCCGGGTCGTGACCGTACGGCTCCACCGGCCCCATGTGCTCAATGCTCTCAGCAGTGCCCTCTTGGCCGAACTCCTCGATGTATTACGTCCGTTGGACCGTGATCCGGGCGTCGGCTGCTTTGTCGTCACCGGGTCCGAGAGGGTCTTCGCGGCCGGCGCCGACATCAGGGAGATGGCGGGGAAGACGGCCGTCGAGATGGCGGACGAGGACTACTTCGCGGAGTGGGAGGAGTTCGCGGCCTTCCGTACTCCGAAGATCGCGGCCGTCAACGGCTATGCGCTGGGCGGTGGTTGTGAGCTGGCGATGATGTGCGACATCGTGATGGCGGGAGAGTCCGCCGTCTTCGGGCAGCCGGAGATCACGCTCGGTGTGATCCCCGGCATCGGCGGCACCCAGCGCCTCACCCGGCTGGTGGGCCGCGCCAAGGCCATGGATCTCGTCCTCACCGGCCGCACGATGGACGCGGCCGAGGCCGAGCGGTCCGGGCTGGTGTCCCGGGTGGTGCCCGACGACCGGGTGCTGGAGGAGGCGACGCGGGCCGCCACCGCCGTCGCCTCGTACGGCAGACAGGCGGTGACGGCGGCGCGCGAGGCGGTCGACCGGGCGCTGGAGACCGGGCTGCGCGACGGGGTCCTCTTCGAACGGCGGTTGTTCCACGCGCTGTTCGCGACCGAGGACCAGAGCGAGGGCATGCGCGCGTTCCTGGAGAAGCGCGAGCCCCGCTTCACCGGTCGCTGAGGTCGCCGGGGCCGGGGTCGCCGGGGTCGCCGAGCCGGGTCTGGATCAGGGCGTGGGTGCCGCTGGTCCGCCAGGAACTCCCCTTCTCCGTCGTACGTGCGTCCAGCGACTTCAGGGTGGCGTCGCTCAGGCCGACGATCACATCGGACTTCAGGGTGCGCAGCGCGGTCACCGGGCTCGGGAAGTACGCGGTGCGCCCGGCGAAGGGCAGGGTGGCGGGCCAGGCGCGGTCGCCGACCAGGCGGCGGTAGTTCAGGTCGCCCTTCACCAGCGTCACGGCGGCCTCCGCGAGTTCGCTCCGCAGGTCGCCGGGCATCGCGTCGAAGGGCAGCGGAGCGCGGAAGAAGTCGTGCGCGCGTACGTCGAGGCGTCCCGTCGCCATCGCGGACCACAGGCGCTCGCCGATCTCCGCGGCGTACCCGGGCGCCTCGCGCAGTCGGCGCAGCGCGTCGACGACGTCCGGGAGGGTCGCGTCGGACACGTAGTACGGGCACGGCTTGACGTGCAGCACGGCGCGGGCGGCGCGGCCGGTACGGAGGAGGTGGTCGAGGAGGACCAGGTCGGGGATCAGCTCACGGCCGGAGTTGTCCGCGATCAGATGGACGGGCCGGGTGGCCTGGGCGGGCGCACCGGCGGGGAGCAGGGACCACAGCGGGGCGCTGTCGTCCGCGACGAGCGGCGAGTCCGTACCGGAGCCGTCGCCGGAGCCGGAACCTCTGCCGGAAGCGGAAGCGGAAGCGGAAGCGGAAGCGGAAGCGGAAGCGGAAGCGGAACCGGAACCGCCCCCGTCCCCCGGGGAGGAGGGCGACGAGATACGGAAGCCCAGGTCGGCCCGGTTGCCCCAGAGCGAGGCCAGCAGGAGCGCGTACGCCTGGTCGTCGTCGCGCCGCCCGGGACCGTCCGCCACTGTGGCGAGGCCGTCCAGGGCGGTGAGTTCGTCGTCGACCGCACCGGTCCGCAGCTCGGCGCGCTTGAACGGCGCGAAGGGGTCGACGCCCTGCCAGGGGCCGGGGGTGAAGTACCCCACGGCCCCCAGCAGCCTGCGGTAGAAGTAGCTCTCGCTCCACAGGAACGGTGCGTCGAACCACGACCGGCCCACCTGCTCGTCGTACCCCCAGCTCCGCCACCGGCCGAGGTCATGGGCGTCCGCGGCGAGCGGCTCCATCACCCCGTCCGTGACCTCCCGGAGGAGCGCGTCGAGGGCCTCGTGCTGCTCGGGGCCGTAGGGGAACGCGTCACGGACCTGCTGGATGAGCGCCGGATGGCGGGTGGCCAGGACGCTCCGGGCGAACGAGCCGGGCTCGTTGCCCAGGATCACGGGCGCGTCGTCTGCTGCTGGGGGAACCGCGGGCATGGCCTTCACGTACTCCTTCTACTCCGACTGCCTCCTGACGCTGATGACGCTAACGGGTCATGGTGCGGTCGGGGGGAACGGTATGGCGGCCAGGACCGGCAGCAGCGACTCCTCCTCGTAGTCGAGGTGTGCCGTCAACTCGGTCGTCAGCCGGTCGAGTTCGGTACGGAAACGGCCGGGATCCGCCGTGCCGGCATCCGCCAGCAGGGCGTGCAGCTCGCCCTGGACGCGGGCGACCGTGCGGTGTTCCTCGGCGAGTCGGGCGAACACGTCCGACAGGTGGGGGTGGCTGCGCGCGAGCACGGGGAACATGTGGGCGTCCTCGCTGGTGTGGTGGAACGTCAACGACTCGCAGAACGCCAGGCAGTGCTGGCGCAGTTGGAGGCCGAGCCCCGGTGCGGGCGGCGCTCCGGGACCCTGGTGCGCCGCCCGCGCGGCGAAGTGGTCGTCCGCCTCGGCGCGTACGTGTTCCAACTGCGCGCGCAGCCAGGTGTGGATCTCCACCAGCTTCTCGGCGAGATTGGCCGGGCCCGCCTTTCCTGCCGCTTCCGCTTCGACGGCGTCGGGTTCGGAGCGCTCCAGCACCACGACCGGCAGGATCCTGTCGGTGCCGGCCTGGTAGTCGGCGTACCCGGGCGCCGCCCGCACGACGCGCTCGAAGAGCAGGTCGCGCCGCTCGCCCTCGGCGGGGACGGCGATGGCCCCGTACGTCTGCTTGCCGATCTCCACGCGCACCATGGGGTGGGCGAGCAGGTTGTGGTACCAGTCGGGATGACGGTGGCTGCCGCCGGCCGAGCCGACGATCAGCAGCAGGTCACCGTCGCGCACATAGCCGAGCGGAGTGGTGTTCTCCGCCCCGGACCGTGCGCCGGTGGTGGTCAGCAGGAGAAGGTCGCCGCCCTCGAAAGGGCCGCCGACCTTTCCCTCGTTGGCCCGGAACTCCTCGATGACGGACTGGTTGAAGGACATGGGCATACGGCTGTGACTCTCCAGGAAAAGAGGAAATGCGGAAAAGGGATGGGTGAGGCCACGCGCGGGCCCTTGTCCTGGAATACGCCGACCGCGGCGGTGCGAGGCGCACTGCATCGCGCCGGGCGGAACGGCACAGAAGGAAACAGGAAGGAGAAAGACAGCGGGCTCTCAGGAAGACAGCTGCCGGAAAGACAAGGGACGGCGACGCGACGTGCGGGAACGCGTACGGCAGTAGTGACGCCGAGTACGCGGGAGATGTCAGACGCGGGGTGCGGAGTATGAACTCATGGCATCGTCCCTCGGTAATGGTGTCCGCTCGAACGCCGGCCTGCCCACAGCTCTCTGGCCGGTGTCGCGCTACACGCCGACCATTACAGCCATCCCGCGGTGCCCTGTCAATCCGGAAGCATTGGCCTCTCTCGTACGGGGGGACGATTGCCCGGTGGCAGGCGTTGGCCGTAACTGTCCTGCGTAGTAGCCCACTTGGGTGACACGGGCTCACGGATATTCTCCGCGGGCCACTACTGTGCCCAGACATGACCTCTACCAATACCGCGGCGAACCATGCCCACTACGCGTCCCTTCTGGGCACCCTCTCGGTGATTGCCTGGACGAGCGATCCCGCCGCCGGAGAGCGCAACGCGCCCTTCCTGCTGGCCTATTCACTCGGCGACGGCCGGGACGGACCCGAGGCCGGCGGGGAGGCGATGCGTGCGGTCCTCGCGGACATCGGGCTGAAGCCCGGCAGCGAGGTGGTCGATGTTACGCAGTCGCCCAACATCCCGATCAAGCTGATCGTGGAGGCGGGCCGGGCCGTGCTGACCATGCCGTATCTCCACGCGCAGTGCGCCGTACCGCCGGAGTGGGAGCAGGACGCGCGCGACGCCGGGCAGGTCTACTTCCTGGTCGCGACCCGGCCGTGGGCCGAGGGAACTCCGGGGAAGCCGGTCGGTGAGGAGCAGTTGCGCGCCTTCGCGGGCGACGAGGAGATGCTTCTGAGCGCCGCGCACTGTCTGCTGCCGGTACGCGGCCTGCGCGGCTGAGCGACGAGCGGGGAGCGGGGACATGGCAGCGGCATCGACCGAGTACAGGTCCGCCCGGGAAACGGAAGCGGAAGCAGAAGCGGTGGCGGAGGCGGTGCGCGACGCCGACGGGGACACGCGCGGCGTGCGGGGCGCGAGCCGGGCGCTCGCCCTGCTGCTGGTGGTCACGGGGGCGGCGGGGCTGCTGGCCGCGTGGGTGATCACGATCGACAAGTTCAAGCTGCTGGAGGACCCCGATTTCACCCCGGGGTGCAGCCTGAACCCGGTGGTGTCCTGCGGCAACATCATGAAGAGCGCCCAGGCGTCGGTCTTCGGCTTCCCCAACCCGATGCTCGGCCTCGCCGCCTACGCGGGCGTCGTCTGTATCGGTGCGGGGCTGCTGGCCGGGGCCCGTTACCGGGGCTGGTTCTGGCGGGGGCTGAACGCGGGGACGCTCTTCGGCGTCGGGTTCTGTACCTGGCTCCAGTACCAGTCGCTGTACAGCATCAACGCGCTCTGCCTCTGGTGTTCCCTGGCGTGGGTCGCGACGATCCTGATGTTCTGGTACGTCACCGCCCACAACGTCCGTACCGGGGTGCTGCCCGCGCCGGCCGCGCTGCGCGGCTTCCTCGGCGAGTTCACCTGGGTCCTGCCCGTGCTCCACATCGGGGTCATCGGGATGCTGATCCTGGCCCGCTGGTGGGACTTCTGGACGAGCTGACACCGCCGCAGGGCCCGAGCCGGCCGGTCATGCCCGATCGGCCCCGCCCGCCCCTCAAGGCGGTACGCCATGAGGGGCGGTGGCGGGACGGCGGCGACTACGTGGTGACTACTTGCCGAGCGGGAGTCCGCCGAGCAGCTTGTTCCCCTGCTGGGGCTTGTTGAGGCTGTCGGTGGCGCCCTTGACCGCGTTGAGCACGGAGCCGTCGTTCTCGGTGTCCAGCGCGTTGGTGTGCAGCGGCTTGGCGTCGCGCAGACCCTCGCTCGCCACGCTGTCCAGCGCGCCGTTCAGGCTGAACGAGGGGGTCTTCGCCTCGGCGGCGAACGCCGGAGCGGCGGCCCCCAGCGCGACCATGGAACCGGCGACGACGGCAGCGATCTTCATGGGCTTCATGGTGATTCCTTCTCCTTGTGATGTCCGGTGCGCCTGGGTGCGAGTCAACTCGCCCCGCGCACAGGCCCTTTGGGAGGTTTCCCTCCCGTGGCCTCGTTCTCTCTAACGATTCCCCGGCGCGCCGGAAACCCCGTGCGGAAGGAATTCTGGGCGGGCCACCCGAATGAAGGGGTAATTCCTCGTATTCTCCTATCAGTCCGCCGGTGGAGTGATAGGGCCGGAGCGTGGTGGTGGGGAAGGCGGCGGTGAGGGACGCACGCGGAAAACGGGCTCACATGGGAAAGCCGCCCTCCCCCCGGGGGAAGGCGGCTCCGCTGAGGGAACGGCGTCAGTGGTTGACGCAGACGTTGCCGAACGCCGGGTTCAGCAGGCCGATGACGTCGACGGTGTTGCCGCAGATGTTGATCGGCACGTGCAGGGGGACCTGGACGATGTTGCCGGACAGGACGCCCGGGGAACCGATGGCCGCGGCCGAAGCGCCACTGTCGGCAAAGGCGGCGCCGGAGGCACCGGCGACAGCGGCGACGGCCGCGGTGGAGAGAACAACAGCCTTGGCGATACGCGACATGGGGAAGGGCTCCTCGGTCGTATGGGATGGCGTGGGGCGCGCCGGGCGCGATTGCCCGGCTTATGGATCAACGCCGAGGACATCCAGAGGTTGCGGGCCGAATGAGTGAAGCTGGGCCGGGTGTGCGACTTCGGTGGACGTCGTCAGAAGGCTCTTTCCCCGGTCGGTTGTACGTTCAGTGCGATTCAGCGCGTCTGGCGTGATTTTCAGCCTGCACTCTGTAATGGTCCCATCTTGCCTGTTTCGACCTTCGAGGCGGAGAGCCAATATGCGGAATTCTGCGGTTCTTGCTGTGGGGCGTGGCCTGCTGTCCGGCCCGGCCCCTCTCGCCCTGTTCGTGGCGTGTTCCCGCCCGACCCGATGTGGCGTTCGATCTCGTACCGGACGTGACTCCCTCTGAATCGGGGCGTTCCGCGGAGCGGTGGACGCGCGGAACGCACAGCGGACGTTTCCCGCGCTCCCTCGACCGAGTCCGCTCCGCCCCGACTGATTTCCCTGTATCGCACGAGTGGAAGGCGTTGCGCGTGCAGCGACAGCGGCACCGGCCCGGGACCGGCTTCACGGCACTTCATCTCGTCCAGCCCGTCGACGGAGGCGTGGCCCAGGTGGTTCTGGACCTCGTCACGGCGCAGGTGGCCGCCGGGTTCCGGGTCGCCGTGGGCTGTCCCGAGGAGGGACCGCTCGCCGGGGCGGCGGCGCGGCGGGGCGCCGAGATCCACGCATGGCACGCCACGCGCGAGCCGGGGCCAGGACTCCTCGGTGAGGTACGGCAGGCCGCCCGGCTGGTCGGCCGGGTGCGCCCCGATCTGGTCCACGCGCACAGCGCCAAGGCCGGTCTCGCCGGCCGACTGGCCGTCAGGGGCCGGGTCCCGACCGTCTTCCAGCCGCACGCCTGGTCCTTCGAAGCAGTCGGTGGTGTGACCGGAGGGCTGGCCAGGCGCTGGGAACGGTGGGCGGTCCGGTGGACCGACCGGGTCGTCTGCGTCAGCGACGCGGAGCGGCGTACCGGCGAACGCGCGGGCATCGACGCCACCTGGGCCGTCGTCCACAACGGCGTGGACACCGGCCGGTTCACCCCCGGGAGCCGTGCGGTGACCGAGGCCGGCCAAGGTGCCGGCACAGACCGAGGCACCGGTACCGGTGCCGAGTCCGGCACCCGTACCGGAACCGGAACCGGAACCGGCGCCGCGCGGGCCGCTCTGCCGCTGCTCGCCGGAGTGCCGGCCACCGCCCTCGTCGTCGTGTGCGTCGGCCGCCTCTGTCGGCAGAAGGGCCAGGACATCCTGCTCCGGGCCTGGCAGCCGGTCGTACGCCGGATCCCGCAGGCCAGGCTGGTGCTCGTCGGCGACGGGCCCGACGCCGACGCGCTGCGCGCCGCCGCCCCGCCGTCCGTGCTCTTCGCGGGCGCCGTACCGGACACCGCCCCCTGGTACCGGGCGGCAGACCTGGTGGTGCTGCCGTCCCGCTGGGAGGGCATGGCCGTCGCGCCGCTGGAGGCCATGGCGAGCGGCAGGACCGTCGTCGTCAGCGACGTGGACGGCGCCCGCGAGAGCCTGCCGCCGGGGCGCGAGCGGTTCTGTCTCACCCCGCCCGATGATCCGCCCGCGCTGGCCGCGGCCGTCAGCGCCCTGCTCCACGACGGGCCGCTGCGCGAGGCCATCGGACGCCAGGGCCATCAGCACGTACTCAGCACCTACGACGTGCGGCAGACCGCGCAGGCCATCGCAGACGTGTACCGCGAAGTCGCCGCCGTGCCGCGCCCCGAGCGCAGGGAGCCGATTCCTCAGTGACCACGGAAAGCACCAGCGTCCCGCCGCCGCCCGGCCGGGCGCGCACCGCACAGCAGCACGGGGAGCGGAACCAGGGGCAGCCGACGGCCCGCCTCTCCCCGGCCAAGCAGTCCCTGCCCTCCCTGAGCCAGCAGGCCGTGGGCCAGCAATCGGTAGGGCAGCAATCGGTAGGGCAGCAATCGACGGGTCAGCAATCGACGGGCCAGCAATCGGTGGGGCAGCAGGCCCTCGGTGGGCGCGTCGCCCTCGCCCCGCCCCGGGACGCCACCGACCGCGTCGCCCGGCAGCCCCGCCGCACCCCGGCCCACGACGCGCTCCGCTTCGGTCTGCCGCTCGTCGTGGTGGACGGTCTCGCGGCGCTGCTCTCCACCGCCGTACTCGGCGACGAGCAGCGCGACACCCTCCTGGCCGTCCAGCTCCTCGCCTGCGTGGCGGCCCTCAACGCCCGCGCCGGTCTCTACCGCCCCGGAACCGTCGTCTCCGGTCTCGACCAGCTTCCCGCGCTGGCCGCCAGGATCGCGGTCGCCTGGTGCGCCGCCGCGGCCGTGCTCGCCGCGCTCCTGCCCGCCCACGCCCTGGGCCTCACCGCCCTGGCCGGTGGCGGCGCCGTACAGCTCGCCGTGTGCGGTGCGGGCCGCGCGCTGCTGCACACGTACCGCCGTTCCCTCGCCCGCGACCGGCTGCGGTCCGCCCTCGTCGTCGGTACGGGGACGGCCGCGCGCCGGCTGGCCGCACTGCTCGCCCAGCACCCGGAGTACGGACTGCGCCCCGTCGGGGTCGCGTCCGCCGCCCCCGAGCCGGGGGACGCCGACCAGAACGCCGGCCAGGACGGGCACGCCCACGGCGCCGGTACGGACGTCCCCGCCCTGCCCGTGCTGACCACCGCCGAGGAGATCCACCGCGCCGTCATCCAGAACGGCGTCCAGGAAGCCCTGTTCGTCGACGCCGGGCCCGGCTACGGCGACCCCGGCGAGTGGACCGGCAGAGCCGGGCTCGTCGCGCTCTTCCACGAGTACGGCTGCGCCACCTCCTTCGTCGGCGCGGGCCCCTGGGACACCGCGGCCCCGCCCACGCTCATGGAGCACCACCTCTGGGGCCTCAGCCGCCGCCGCGTCGAGCCGCCCGCCACGCACGCGCACCGGTGCGGCACCCTGGCCAAACGCCTGCTGGACCTGCTGATCGCGGTCCCCGCGCTGTTGGCGATCTCCCCGGTACTGACGGTCTGCGCGCTGTCGATCCGGCTCTGCGACGGCCCCGGTGTGCTGTTCCGGCAGGAGCGCGTAGGCCAGCACGGCCGCCCCTTCACCCTGCTGAAGTTCCGTACCCTGCGTCCCTCCGACGACCACGAGTCCGCCACCCGCTGGAACATCGCGGGCGACCTGCGCATGAGCTCCGTCGGCAGCACGCTGCGCCGTACGTCGATGGACGAGCTGCCCCAGCTCTGGAACGTGCTCCGCGGTGACATGAGCCTGGTCGGCCCCCGGCCCGAACGCCCCTTCTTCGTCGCCAACTTCAGCAAGACCCACCCCGGTTACGCGGCCCGCCACCGGATGCCCGTCGGCATCACCGGCCTCGCACAGGTCCACGGGCTGCGCGGGGACACCTCCATCGAGGAGCGGTCCCGCTTCGACAACCACTACATCGACCACTGGTCGCTCTGGCAGGACGTGTGCATCCTGGTGCGCACCGCCCTCTCCCTCGTCCGCCCGGCGGGAAGCTGATGGCCACCGGCGCCCTCGACGCGCCCCGCGTACGGACCCGCCCTCCCGCGTGGTCCGACGCGGTGCGCAGGGCGGCGCCCCTGCTGCCCGCCGTGGCCGTCGTCGCCCTGCTCGCCGTCCCCGCGCCGCCGGCCGGCGACGGCTCCGCGGGGTCGGGGAGCGTGGCCGACGCCGCCTCCGCCGTACTCGTCCTGCACTGTCTCGTGCGCGTACTGCGCTCACGGGCCCGCCCGTTGACCCGTACCGCCGCGCTCCTCCTCGGACTCCCGGTGCTCGGCGTGACGGTCGCCTCGCTCACCGCCGACGACCCGGCGGCCACCCTGCCGGGGCTGGCGCGGTATCTGCAGATCTTCGTGCTCGTACCGGCGGCCCTGCTGCTCCTGATCCGTGACCGCCGCGACTTCCGGCTGGTCGCCGGGTCGGTGGTGGTCCTCGCCCTGGCGCAGGGGGCGGTCGGGGTCACGCAGTACCTGACCGGCACCGGCGCCTCGTACCAGGGCGAGGACATCCGCGCGGTCGGCACCTTCGGGCCCACCGATGTGATGGGGATGGCCACCGTCGTCGCTTACGGGCTGATCATCTCCGTCGGCTACGCCCTGGGCAGCGGCGCGGAGGCGCCGCGCGGACAGCGGACCCTCGCGCTCGGCTGCGCCGCGCTGCTCTGCGTACCGCTCCTGCTCTCCTTCAGCCGCGGCGCCTGGATCGCCACCGCCGTGGCGCTCGCGCTGCAACTCGCGCTCTCGGGCGTCCGCAGGGCCGTCGTCGTGACGCTCACGGCCACGGCGCTCGGGGTCGTCCTCGTCGGCGGGCTCGGCGTCGGCTCCCAGATGATCACGGAGCGGTTCGACTCGATCGCCCAGGTCGCCGACGCGCCCGACCAGTCCGTCACCGACCGGTACACCATGTGGGCGGCGGCCACCGACATGTGGCGCGAGCGGCCCGTCACCGGCGTGGGGCTGAAGGGCTTCCCCGCCTACCGCGACCACCACGCCTCCCTCGCGCTCTCCTCGGCCAGCGACACCTCGGGCGCGGGGATGGGGTTCCAGCGCCAGCCGCTGCTGTCGCCGCACAACATGTATCTGCTGGTCCTGAGCGAACAGGGGCTGCTCGGCATCGTCGCCTTCGCGGGCAGTTGGGCGGGGCTCCTGGTGTGCGCGGTCCACCGGGTCCGCCTGTACGGGGCGCGCCGTTCCGGTACGGGCGCCGAGTGCGGGCTGGTCGTCACGGGGCTGCTGGTCTGGCAGTTGGTGGACTTCGGTTACGCGGACATCGGCGGCCCGTCGACCGTCCTGACGGCGGTGATGCTCGGCCTGGCGGCGTGGTGGGCGCTGAGCCGGCGGCGCCACCGGAGCGGTGAGGCCGCGGCCGGCAGAAGGGTCGGCCCGGCGTGAGCGATACGACGCACTCCCTCCCCGCGGTCCCGCCGCCCTCCGTCCCTCCGGCGGCGGAGGCCGGCCCCGACGTCCCGGCCCCCGGGCCGGCCGGTGCCGCCCCCGTGCCGGACGGTCCTGACACCGCGACGGCCGGTCCTGACACCGCCGTCACCGGCAGCGCTGTCACGGTCACCGCCGACGCGGCGGGGGACGGCGGGCGTGGCTCGGCCTCCGGACGGTTCCTCGCGCGGGCCGCTTTCGTGACCGCCGCGCTGACCGCCGCCGGAGCGTTCCTCGGTCTCCTCCGCGACCAGACCATCGCGCACCTCTACGGCGCGGGCACCGACACCGACGCGTTCCTCGTCGCCTGGACCGTGCCCGAGGTCGCCGCCACGCTCCTCATCGAGGACGCCATGGCGCTGATCCTCGTACCGGCGTTCAGTCTGGCCCTCGCCCGCCGGGCCGCCCGGTCGCCCCAGGACCGGACGCGCGACAGCGCGCAGGACCTCGACCTCGACCCCGTACGGCAGCTCACCCGCGCCACCCTGCCCCGGCTCTTCCTCGTCCTCAGCGCGTGCGCGGCCCTGCTCGTCGCCCTCGCGCCCTGGGCGGTCGCCGTCCTCGCGCCCGGTCTGCCCGAATCCCGGCTGGCCGTCGACTGCACCCGGCTGACCGCCACGTCGATCTTCACCTACGGGGTGGCGGGCTACTGCAGCGCGGCCCTGCGCGCCCACGGCAGCTTCGTGGCGCCCGCCGCGATCTACGTCGCCTCCAACGTCGGCATCATCTCCACGATGCTGCTGGCAGGCGCGGAGACGGGGGTACGCGCGGCCGGGGCCGGAGTCGCCGTCGGCGGTGTGTTCATGGTGCTGATCCAGCTCCCCGCCCTGTGGAACCGGCTGACGGAGCGCCGCCCCACGAGCGGTCACGAGCCCCCGTCCGCCACCGGCGTCCCCGCCTCCGTACCCGCGACGGCTACGCCAACGCCAACGCCAACGCCAACGCCAGCGACGGCGACGGCTGCGGCAGCGACTGCGGCTGCGACCACGGCGATCACAGAGTCCGCTGGGCCCGCCCGGCTCACCTCGCCCGTCGCCCTCGGGCTGCTCGTGCCCGTCATCGCGTTCGCGCTCAGCCGCCAGTCGCAGGTCCTCGTCGAGCGGTTCCTCGCGGCGCCGCTGCCCGCCGGGGCCATCTCGCACCTCAACTACGCGCAGAAGGTCGCGCAGATCCCGATGACGCTCTCCCTGATGCTCTGCACCGTCACCTTCCCGGTGGTCGCCCGCGCCATGGCGGCGGGCGAGACCGACCGGGCCAGGCGGCGCGTCGAACGTGATCTCGCGCTCGCCGGGATCATCGTGCTGATCGGGGCCGCCACCGTCGTCTCCTGCGCCCCGCAGATCATCGAGGTGCTCTTCCAGCGCGGCGAGTTCCACTCCGAGGACACCGCCGCGACCGCCGCCGTGATGCGGGTGTACGCGCTCGGCCTGCTCGGCCACACCCTCGTCGGGGCGCTCGTACGCTGCTACTTCTCCGCCGCGCGCCCGCTCTGGTTCCCCGCCCTCGCCATGACCGCCGGGCTCGCGCTGACGGGCGGCGCGGGCGCCCTGCTGGTCGGTGTCTGGGGCGTGCTCGGCATCGCCGCCGCCAACGCCCTCGGCATCACCCTCACCGCCGTGCTCATGCTGGGCGCCCTGCGCCGCCACAGCGTGCCCGTCAGGACCCGCCACATGACCGGCGGGCTGGCCAAGCTCAGCGCCGCCGCCGCGGCGGCCACCGGTTCCGGATGGCTCTGCGCCGCGCTCGTGCCCTCCCCGGTCCTCGCCACCCTCGCCGCCGGCCTGGTGGTCACCGTGGTGTTCCTCGTCGCCGCGTGCGCCCTGAAGGCACCCGAGACCGACTCCCTCCTCCGCTCCCTCGCCCGCCCCTTCACACGAAAGCTCACCGATGCCCGCTGACAAGGCCGATATGACCGACCTGGCCGACCCGAGGTCCGGCGACCCCCTGTGGGCCCTCATGTACCACTCGGTCGCCGACCCCACCGACGACCCGTACCAGGTGACGGTCTCCCCTGGCCGGCTCGAACGGCAGCTCCGCTGGCTGCGCCGGCGCGGCCTGGCCGGCGTCTCCATGGCGGAACTGCTGCGCGCCCGCGCCGAGGGGCGCGGCGCCGGGCTCGTCGGGCTGACCTTCGACGACGGGTACGCCGACTTCGTGGAGACCGCCGTCCCGCTGCTGCGGAAGCACGGCTGCTCGGCGACCGTCTTCGTCCTGCCGGGCCGGCCCGGCGGCACCAACGAGTGGGACAGCCCCGGCCCCCGTAAGCCCCTGCTCACCGAGGACGGCGTACGCGAGGCAGCCGCGGCCGGGATGGAGATCGGCTCCCACGGGCTGCTCCACGTCGACCTCGTCACCGCCGACGACACGACGCTCGCCGCCGAGACCGCCCGCAGCAGGGAGCTGCTGCGCGCCCTCACCGGTGGCGAGGTCGGCGGCTTCTGCTACCCGTACGGCACGGTCGACGCCCGCGTCGTCGCCGCCGTGCGCGCCGCGGGTTATTCGTACGCCTGCGCCATCGACCCGGGGCCGCTGACCGGGATGCACGCACTGCCCCGTATCCACGTGGGGGAGCGGGACACCGGCCTCAGGCTGCACCTCAAGCGACGGCTGCACCACCGGCGGCGCGAGCCCGTCCCGGCCGCCGCCTTCGCCGCGTACGCCCGCTCCGCCGCGTACCGCGCGTCCGTCGCCTCCGAGGTGGTCCCGACAGCACTCCCGGCGGCCACCCCATGAAGGTCCTGCATGTCATCACCGGCCTCGGCATCGGCGGCGCCGAGCAACAACTGCGTCTGATGCTGCGCCAGTTGCCCACCCACAACGAGGTCGTCACGCTCACGGAACCGGGCGCGGTCGCCGACGGCATCGTCGCCGACGGCGTACGCGTCGCCCATCTCGACATGGCAGGCAACCGCGACCTCGCCGCGCTGCCCCGGCTGACACGCCTCGTCCGGCAGGGCGGGTACGACCTCGTCCACACCCACCTCTACCGCGCCTGCCTGTACGGCCGGGTCGCCGCCCGCCTGGCCGGGGTGCGGACGATCCTCGCCACCGAACACTCCCTGGGCGCCGTCCAGATCGAGGGCCGGCCGCTGACCCCCGGCGCCCGCGCGCTCTATCTCACCGGGGAACGGCTCGGCACCGCGACCGTCGCCGTCTCCACCACCGTCGCGCGCCGGCTGGAGCGCTGGGGAGTGCGCCGCGACCGTATCCACGTCGTCCCCAACGGCATCGAGTCCGCGCGCTTCGCCTTCGACGAGAAGGCGCGCCGCGCCGCCCGCGAGCGTCTTGGCCTGGCCGAGGACGCCTTCGTCGTGGGCGGCGTCGGGCGGCTCGCCCCCGGCAAGCGGTACGACCGGCTCGTCCGCGCCGTCGGCGAACTGCCGGACGCCCGGCTCCTGTTGGTCGGCGAGGGCCCGGAGCGTACGGGGCTGCTGCGGCTCGCCGAGGAGCGCGGGCTGGCCGACCGGATCCTGCTGCCCGGCGCGTGCGAGGACCCGCCGCCCGTCCCGCACCCGGGGGACCTGCCCTCGCTGCTCGCCGCCATGGACGTCTTCGTCTCCACCTCCCACGACGAGGCGTTCGGCCTCGCCGTGGTGGAAGCGCTCGCCGCCGGGCTGCCGGTGCTCCACGTCACCTGCCCGGCGCTCCAGGACCTGCCGCCCGAGGCCGCGCCCGGCGCGCGCCGGGTCAGCGGCTCCGTCCCCGGCCTCGCCGAGGAGTTGCGGCGGCTGCGTGACCTGGGCCCGCACCGGCGGCCCGTACCGCCCGCCGTGCACCACTACGACATCGCCCGTAGCGCCGAGCAGCTGATGGCCGTCTACGAGAGAGCCCTCCGCCGCCAGGCCCCCACCCGAGAAGCGAGCAGCTCATGACCCAGCAGGCGCCCCAGCAACCGAACCGGCGACCGCCGCGGTGCGGCGCCCCGCCCGGCCCGCGCGCGGAACGGGAGCGCCGGCTCCGACGGTTCCGGCCGGCCCTGCTGGTCCGGCGGTCGCGGCCGGTGCTGCCGGCCCGGTGGATCATTCCGGCCGCCGTCCTGGCCGGGGCGGCGGCGGGCGGTGCGTACGGGCAGCTCCGTACCCCGGAGTACGCGGCGACCAGCTATGTCGTCGTCGTACCGACCGAGAAGTCCGACCCGGCCGCCGCGCTGGGCTTCGCGACGGCGTACGGGCGGGTCGCCGCGCAGGTCGCGGTGGTCGGGGACGCGGCGGTCTGGGCCGGGGTGCCCGCGCGGACCCTCAAGGAGAACGTCCAGACGGCGACCTCGCCCGACGCGCCCATGATCTCGGTGACGGCGACCTCGACCAGCGCGTCGACCGCCGCGACCATGGCGGACGGTGTGGCGCGCTCGCTCGTCGTCAACGGTTCGCAGATGCAGGACAGTACGCACGTACGTGTCCTCCCGTTCTCCCGCGCCGTGGAGCCCGCGAGCCCGGTCACGCCCTCCGCGTCGCTGGCCGCGCTGGTCGGCGGCTGCGCGGGCGGGCTGCTCGGCGGGCTCGGCCTGCTGGTCCGGCCGAAGCGCCGTCCGGAGGCCACCGCGCAGGGCGCCGGAGCGTCCGTACCAGGGCCCGCGACCGCCTCGGCGGCCTGCTCACCGCAGCAGTCGGAAACGGTCTGATGGCCGCCGGACCCGGCACGCGGGCCGACGCCGCCCGCCACGTCCCCGTATCGACGCCGCTCAACGCCTCCCGGACGGACGCGGTGTTCACCACCGAGCTCTGCCGTGACACGGGCCGGTTCGCCGAACTCGCCCCGGAGTGGCACGCCCTGTACCGCCGCTGCCGTACGGCCACCCCCTTCCAGAGCCACGCCTGGCTGCATTCCTGGTGGCTGTCGTACGGGCAGGGCGGCGGTGCGGGCGGCGAACGGGGCGGGCATGGCGGGCGTGGCGGTCGCGGCCGGCTGCGCGTCGTCCTCGTACGCCGGGCCGGGGAGCCGGTCGCGGCGGTCGCGCTGATGCTCACGCACCGCCCCCTGCCCGTCCTCGTCCACCTCGGCGGCTCCATCTCCGACTTCTCCGACGTCCTGCTCGCCGACGAGTACGCCGGCGCCGCCGCGCCCGCGCTCGCCAAGGCCCTCTCGGAACTGGCCCGTACGGCGGTGATCGACCTGCGCGAGGTACGGCCGGGGGCGGCGGCCGAGCGCGTCTACGACTGCTGGCGGGGGCCGCGCCGCCGACTGGCCGACTCCACCTGCCTCGAACTGCCCGCCGTCCCCATGGACGGACTGCTCGCCCGCCTGCCCGCCGCGCGCGCCCAGCGCTCCCGCGCCAAGCTGCGCAAGCTGGACGCGCTCGGCATCGGCGAGCGCATGGTGGAGTGCGCGGAGATCCCCGCCGCCGTCGAACGGCTGCTGGCCCTGCACCGCCTCCAGTGGCAGGGCCGCGGCGTCACTACCGAGCACCTCAGCGGGCGTTTCTCGGAACACCTCACCCGGGCCGTGCGCGCGATGGCCGAGTCCGGCGACGCGCGGGTCACCGAGTTCACGCTGGCGGGCGCGGTGGTGGCCGCCGACGTCACCCTGATGTCGGGTCACCTCGCGGGCGGCTACCTGTACGGCGCCGACCCCGAGCTGCGCGCCAGGAAGGCGGACGTCGCCACGATGCTGCTGCGCGCCGGCGCGGGGTGGATCAGCGCGAGCGGCCGGACCACGCTGAGCATGCTGCGCGGCGACGAACCGTACAAGCACCACTGGCGCCCCGAGACCGTCACCAATCAGCGGCTGCTGCTCGCGCGGTCCGCACTGGCGCCGTCCCTGCACCTCGTGGTCGCGCGGGCGGCGGGGCGCGGCCGGGCGGCCGAGCTGGTGAAGCGGGTGCGGCCACGGCAGCGGCCACGGCGAGGCGGCGACCAGGGATGACCTCGCCGCCGCCGTCGTCGTCCGTGCCGGGGCAGTGACCTCAGCCGCGCCGGCTCGCCCACCAGTCGAGACGGATACAGATCTTGCCGCCCAGCCAGCTCTCCAGCCAGCTACCGAGGTTCAGCGGACGGCAGCCCCGCGGACGCTCCGGGGTGGGCGCCGGCGTGGGCTCCGCGGGCGCGGTGGGCGTCGGGAGCGTGGGCGGAGTGGGCGGCGTCGGGGTCGGTACGGGCTGTGGGTCGCGCTCGTACAGCATCGAACGGAACACCTGCGACGACTGGGGATTCCGCTTGCACTGCCAGACGCCGTGCGGGCAGTAATCCGTGACGGTGTTGTACAGCGGCTTGTACGTGTCGATCCACTGGAGCATGCGCCGCATGTACACAGGGTTGTCCCCGTTGCGGAACAGGCCCCACTCCGGATAGGAGATCACCTTTCCATGCGCGGCGGCGAAGTCCACATGCTGCTGGAGTCCGTAAGGCTCCTTGACCTGTTCGTCGAACGTCCGTCCCGGCGGCTGGTCGTACGAATCCATGCCGACGATGTCCACGGTGTCGTCGCCCGGATAACACTCCGTCCAGGGAATGTCGTCCCGCCCCCGGTTCGGGGCGAAATCGAAACGGAATTTCTGTCCGGGCACCTCACGCATGGCGGTGACGATACGGTTCCAGTACGCCTTCCACGCCTCCGGGTCAGGACCGCAACGATGCGTGTACGTGATTCCGTTCATCTCCCAGCCGAGCACGATCACCGTGTCGGGGACCTTGAGCGCGACGAGCCGCCGCGCCAGCGTCCTGAAGTGCTCGTCGTACTGTCCCTTGGCGCCTCTGCGCAGCTCACGGCGGACCACGCCGTCCGGTACGTGGTCCTCGTTGCGCTCCAGCATGGGCACGTTGAGGACGAACGTCCGGTTGTCGCGCGCCGTGCGCCATTCGGCCCAGCTCTCCAGGAAATCCGGGCTGCCCTCGATGTTGGACCACACGTCGCCGGGGAGATAGGTGTGCCCCACGCGCAATTCCCGGCCGCCGAGCCATTTCTCCATGGCCGCGATGCGCCGTACCCCGTCCGGCCCGTAGTCGAGATACGCGCCCAGCGCGGGCGACGGGGCCGCGGGCGGCTTCTGTCTTTCCGCGTCACCGGAATCCGCGGCGAGTCGTGGAACGGGCAGTGCGGCGCCGGAGACGAGAAGTCCGGCCGAGACCACACCCAGGCATGTGGTCGCCATCCTTCGGCGTCGTCGAGGGGTCATGTCCGCTCCTTGTGATCGCACGTGCTTCCGTGGCCGCAGGCCGTGGTCACGTTGATCACAAAGTATTTCTAATAAGCCGGTCGGGAACCCGGCCTGGTGTTGCAGTAGTCCATTCGTGAATTTCATCCCTCGCATGGGGTATCGAAATGAAGGGCGCCACCGTGCCGAGCTTTGACACCCACGTTCCGGCCGTCCTCGTACGGCTCGACCGGAACCCGTTCCACCACGGCACGCTGGGCGCCGTGCGCTCCCTCGGCCGCGCCGGGATCGAGGTGCACGCGGTGGTCGAGGGCGCGCACAGCCCCGTCGGGTGCTCCCGCTATCTGCGGCAGGCCCATCTACGGCCCCCGGACGCACCGGATCTGACAGCGTTTCCGGTGAAGCACGTGGCGAAGAACCTGACGCGGAGCGTGGCGGAGGATCCGGCGACGGCGGCGGTCCGGCGGCTGCTCCTCTCCATCGCCGACCGGCTCACCACCCCGGCCGTCCTCATCGCGATGGACGACCTGAGCGCGATCGCCGTCGGCCGGCTCCAGCCGGAGCTGGCGGGCCGTTACCTCCTGCCTGAACAGCCGTCAGGGCTGCCCGAGCGCGTCGCGGACAAGGCGGAGCTGGCCGGGATCTGCCAGGAGCTGGGACTGCCGCACCCCCGTACGGTCATCCCGGGCGGCGCGGCGGAGGCCGCGGCGGCGGCCTGGTCGCTGGGGCTGCCCGTGATCGCGAAGTGGAGCAGGCCCTGGCTGCTGCCCGAAGGGTCCGGGCTGCGGAGCACCCGCGTCATCCGCTCCCCGCAGGAGGCACGCGCGCTGTACGGGCGCAGCCACGAGGCGGGCAGCAGACTGCTGCTCCAGGAGTTCCTGCCGCACGGCCCCGACCGCGACTGGTTCTTCCACGGGTACAGCGGGCGCGGCCCCGAGCCCGGCCGCACGAGGCTGCTCGGGGCCGCCGGGCGCAAGGACCGCGCCTGGCCGGTCGGAGCGGGGCTGACCGCGGTCGGCCGGTGGCTGCCCAACCCGGCCGTGGAGCGCCTGGCGGGCGAACTGGTCGCCGCCCTCGGCTACCGGGGCATCCTCGACCTCGACTTCCGCCGCGAGGCCGCGACCGGCGCGTACCACCTGCTCGACTTCAACCCCCGGCCCGGCGCGCAGTTCCGGCTCTTCACCGACCGCGCGGGAACGGACGTCGTCCGCGCGCTCCACCTCGACCTGACCGGGCGTGGCCTGCCCACGCAGGAGGCGGTGCACGGGCGGGCGTTCGTCGTGGAGAACTACGCGCTGCTGTCCTTCCTCTCCTCGGCCGGAACCGGCCGCCGCGAGCCGGGCAGGACACCGCCCCGGCCGCGCTTCCGTTTCCGCTTCCGCTTCCGTTCCACGGAGACGGCGTGGTGGGCACTGGACGATCCGCTGCCCGCCTGCGCGATGGCCCTCGCCTGGGGGCTGCATCTCGTACGGCGCGGCTGGCGGCGGCTGCGCCGCGCCCTGCCGTACCCGCGCACGAGCGAACCCGGAGGGCTGCCGCGCACCCCGCCCGTACGGCAGCGGTGGAGCAGCCCGGACCACTGCGACCGGCCCCCGACCCCCGCACCACCGCGCCGTACCCGATGAACCCTCCCCAGCAGATCCACCACAGAGAGCGGGAAACACCATGCACGACCTGGTAGTTGTGGGCGCCGGCCCCTACGGACTCTCCATCGCCGCGCACGCCGCCGCGGCCGGGCTCGACCTACGGGTCTTCGGCAGGCCGATGGCCTCATGGCGGGAGCACATGCCGCCGGGGATGTTCCTGAAGTCCGAACCGTGGGCGTCCAACCTCTCCGACCCGGACGGCGCCTTCGGCCTCGCCGCCTACGCCGCCACCCTGGGCAGGGAGGCCCGGCACGGCGATCCGCTGCCGGTCGGTCTCTTCGCCTCGTACGGACTGTGGTTCGCCGAGCGCGCGGCGCTGACGGTCGACGAACGGATCATCACCTCCGTGGAGGCCTGCCCCGGCGGGTTCCGGCTGACCGCCGAGGACGGTGAGCGGTTCCTCGCCCGTACGGTGGCCCTCGCCGTCGGCGTGATGCCGTTCATCGACATCCCCGCGCCGCTGCTCGGTCTGGACCGCGCGCAGGTGACGCACAGCAGCCACCACGCCGATCTGACCCGCTTCGTGGGCGGAGACGTGACGGTCATCGGGGCGGGTCAGGCGGCGCTGGAGACCGCCGCGCTCCTCGCCGAACAGGGCACATCCGTACGGCTGGTGGCCCGCTCGGGGCGGCTGAACTGGAACACCCTGCCGCCGCCCCTCGACCGCCCCGCCGGCACGGCGGCCCGCGCCCCGCACACCGGGCTCGGATGCGGCTGGAAGAACTGGCTGTACGCGGAGACCCCCGGCGTCTTCCGCCGGTTCCCCGAGGCGACCCGCGCCCGGATCTTCACCTCCGCGCTCGGCCCGGCCGGCGCGTGGTGGCTGCGCGAACGCTTCGAGACGGCGGCGCGGGTGGAGGTGCGGCTCGGCGAGAGCGTGGTGACGGCGGCTCCGGCGGGCGGTCGCGTACGGCTGGAGCTGTTCGCCACCACGGGGCGGACGGAGACGGTGGAGACCGACCATGTCATCGCCGCCACCGGCTTCACCCCGGGGCTCGACCGGCTCGGCCTGCTGGAGGGGCCGCTCGCCGAGGGCCTGCGGACCGTGGGCCCGAGCAGGGCGCCCGAGGCGAGTGCCGCCTTCGAGTCCTCGTACCCGGGGCTGTTTCTGGCGGGCCTGCTGAGCGCGCCGTCGTTCGGCCCGTCGATGCGCTTCGTGTACGGGGCGTCGTACACGGCGGAGCGGCTGGTGGCCGGGGTACGGCGCCGGGTCGGTGCCCGGGGCGGACCGCTCGCGAAGGTGCGTCAGCGGCAGGGGCAGCGGGAGGTACGGCGCCAGGAACAGCGCGGGGGCCGGGTCTCCGTGAAGTGACATCTGTCCGATGGGGCGTGGTCAGCGGCTTGCCGCCGCACCGCCCCGCCCCATCGGTCATGCCACCGGTCGTTGCTCCGGTCCGGCGCCGAGGGCGCGGTGTCGGACGGCGGCGTCAGACGCGGGCCGGAACGCGGGAGCGCCGGTACAGGAGCGCGCCGCCGAGGATCAGCCCGGCGCTCGACGCCGCGGCGGCGAGGAGGCGGGGATCGCCGCCGGTGGCCGCGAGTCGCGCGTCGGCCTCGGGGGCCGCGGCGGCGGGCAGCACGGCGGGCAGGACGGCGGGCGTGATCGCACGCGAGGCGGTCTCGGTGTGCGGCACGTGGTGCGGGGGCCCGGCGTGGGCCGGCGGGACGACGGAGCGGTCGTCCGGCGGCGTGATCTCCTCGGGCTCCTCGGGCTCCTCGGGCTCCTCGTCGGGGGTGTCCGGGAGTTCCGGGGCGGTGGGGCGCTCCGGGGGCGTGCCGTTGACGCAGGTGTTGCCGAACGCCGGGTTGAGGAGACCCACCAGGTCGGCGGAGTCACCGCAGACGTTCACGGGGAGGTCGACGGGCGTCTCGACGTCGTTGCCCCCGAGCACGCCGGGCGACCCCTTGGCGATGCTGCTGGCCTCGCTGCCGGAGCCGGTGACCGCCTGGTGCGGGGCTCCGGGCGCCGTGTGGGGCTGGGGTGCGTGGGGCTGGGCGGGAGCGCCGTACTGCGGGGCGTCATGCTGCTGGGGCGCGTGCTGCGGGGGCGCCGCGGGGTGGTGAGGCGCGGGATGCCGCTGGTCCGTGTGGTGCTTGGGCGGGTGCGACACGTTGGCGCAGGTGTTGCCGAAGGCGGGGTTCAGCAGCCCGATGACGTCGACGCTGTTGCCACAGACGTTGACCGGGATGTCCAGCGGTGCCTGGACGTTGTTGCCGGACAGCAGCCCCGGCGACCCGACGGCGGTGCCGCTCGCGTCCGCGGCCTGGGCGTAACCGCCGCTCAAGGACAGCACACTCGACGCCGCGGCGGCCGTGAGCAGTCCTTTGCTGATGAGGTCTCGCACTCTGTTTTCTCTCCTCCTGCCGGCGGACCGGCCGGCTGTTGTCGCGGGTGGGTTCCCTGACCCACCGGGGCCGGCCCCGGCACGCGATCGGCACGCGCACCGGGACCGGAAGGGGGTGTCCCGCGGGACACCCCCGGACCTCACGAGGTCACAACGTCACTTGTTGATACAGACGTTGCCGAACGCGGGGTTCAGGACCCCGATGACGTCGATGCTGTTGCCACAGACGTTGACCGGAATGTGAATAGGCACCTGGACGACGTTGCCCGAGAGGACACCCGGCGAACCGACGGCGATGCCCTCGGCGCCCGCGTCGGCCATGGCGGGAGCCGCGGCACCGATGGCGAGGAGCAGACCAGCGACGACCGTTGCGGCCTTCTTGCACTTCATGTTGAGCCCTTTCCGCAGCGGCGAACACGCCCGCACGACCGTCGTGCGGGCGCGAGCCGTCGAGTGCCGGCTCTCACTCCGCTGCTGGAACTCCAACGAGACGGCGGTTCATAGGAAACTGTCCAGTTTTTCATGACATCGCTGTTTCACCCGATTGCACCCTGGCCGATTTCTTTTCTGCGCGGAAGCGCGGAACGCGCGGAAACGCCGAACGGGCCGTACAGGGCACCAGCGCCCTGTACGGCCCGTCCATCGCGCGCCGAGCGGTCCGGTCAGCCGTTGCCGACACCGTTGCCCGAGAGCACCGGGATGTCGTCCAGCAGGTGCGACAGCGGCTCGTCGCCCTTGGCCTGGGTGGAGTTCTCCGTGCACTGCTGGTTCTGCGGGGAGGACAGGACGTTGACGTCCTGGACGGTGACGGGCACGAGCAGGCCGACGAGCGAACCGACGTTGGCCTTGACCGGCGCACCGAGGCACAGCTTGTTCAGCGAGCCCTGGACCAGCTCCAGCTGCGGGCTCTGGTCGCCCTTGGTCGCCGCGTTGCCGAAGGCCTCCTTGGCGCCGTTGCCGCTGAACGACGTGGTGCCGCCGTCATCGGCGATGGCGAGGGCCGGAGCCGCTGCGGCGGCGGAGACGCCGACGACGGAGACGGCCACGGCCGCACCCGCCATGAACTTCTTGATCACGGTCTGTTCCTTTTCTCAGGACAATGCATGTGGAGCGACCTGATCAACCCGGTGGCGGTGTTTTGGTTCCTCTTGGTCCTCCTGCTTCACCCGATCGGCTTGTCCTCGCTCCGCCTGGTAGAACGCCGGTAATAGGCCGTTGGAGTGAAGGGCCAGAACCAAACCGGTGGCAGGGAGTTGCACAGGGGGCCCCGGGGATTTTGGGGCATCCTTCAGAAGGGGACTCATCGTGATCAAGAAGGTTATGGCCGGCGCGGCTGTCGCCGCCTCCGTCGTCGGCGTGTCCGCCGCCGCGGCGGCCCCGGCCCTCGCCATCGCCAACGACGGTGGCACCACGTCGTTCAGCGGCAACGGCGCCGACCAGTGGTACGGCAACTCGGCGACCTACGGCAACATGAGCCCGCAGATGGCGCTCATCCAGGGCTCGTTCAACAAGCCCTGCATCGCCCTCCCCGCCAAGGCGAACCTCGGCTCGCTGATCGGTCTCGTGCCGATCTCGGTCCAGGACCTCAACATCCTGTCCTCGCCGCAGAACCAGCAGTGTGTCGAGAACTCGACGCAGGCGAAGGGCGACGAGGCGCTGTCGCACATTCTGGACAACATCCCGATCCTGTCCGGGAATGGCGCCGCCAACCACTGAGGAATCGGCCGTCCGGGCCGGGCCGCCGCTGTTCTCCGCGGCGGCCCGGCCTTTTTATCTGCCGGTGCGGTACTCCGTTAGGGGGAACCGCAGAAACTAATCCCCCCGTAAGCAGTTGAACACAATGGATTCCACCGGTGGAGTCCGACTTTCCGGAAAGGCATTTACATGAAGAAGCTGTGGGCAACCGCTGCCGTGGCCGCGTCCCTCGTCGGTGCGACGGCCGCCATGGCGTCGCCGGCGCTGGCCATCGCCGATGACGGTGGTACGACCTCGTTCAGCGGCAACGGTGCCGAGCAGTCCTTCGGCAACGCGGTGACCAAGGGCGACCTGAGCCCCCAGCTCGGTCTGGTCCAGGGGTCGCTGAACAAGCCCTGTGTCGGTCTGCCGCTCAAGGCGAACGTCGGCTCGCTGATCGGTCTCGTGCCGATCACGGTCCAGGACGTCAACGTGCTGTCCTCCCCGCAGAACCAGCAGTGCACGGAGAACTCCACGCAGGCCAAGGGCGACGAGGCGCTGTCGCACATCCTGGACGACATCCCGATCCTCTCCGGCAACGGCGCCGGCAACCACTGAGAACCCGACTTTCCGGAAAGGTATTCCCCATGAAGAAGCTGTGGGCAACCGCTGCTGTAGCCGCGTCCCTCGTCGGTGCGACGGCCGCCATGGCGTCGCCGGCGCTGGCCATCGCCGATGACGGTGGTACGACCTCCTTCAGCGGCAACGGCGCGGAGAGCTCGTTCGGCAACGCCGTGACCAAGGGCGACCTGAGCCCCCAGGCCGGTCTGATCCAGGGCACGCTCAACAAGCCCTGCATCGGCCTGCCGGTCAAGGCGAACGTCGGCTCGCTGATCGGCGCCGTGCCGATCACGGTCCAGGACGTCAACGTGCTGTCCTCCCCGCAGAACCAGCAGTGCACGGAGAACTCCACCCAGGCCAAGGGTGACGAGGCGCTCTCGCACATCCTGGACGACATCCCGGTCCTGTCCGGGAACGGTGTCGGCAACCACTGACGCTCCCCCGGAGGCGCGGGGGGGCGGGGGGGCGCCCCGCCCCCGCGGCGGGGAC
>NZ_JBHZEJ010000033.1:0-83628 GCF_042756365.1 Streptomyces sp. NPDC059092 | reverse complement strand
CGGCTCCAACCGCTCCCACTGAGCATCTGTCAGATCACCCCTATGTCTCACAGTCCTATCAACGACTCAACTGATCGCCAGGACACTGCCTAGTCGCGACCATGGAGGCGACCCTGCTGCTGCACGATCACCCGCCGGGCAGCCTGGTCAAGCTGGACCGTTACCTCTACAACCGGGCCGACGGGATGATCGGAGCGCTGTCCCACGCCATCCGAGGCGCCGCAATCGACGCGATCCTCAGCGGCACCGAACGCGTGACCAAGGAAGGGATCGACGCGATCCCCCTGGACCATGCGGCGGAGACCATGGCGAAGCCGCTGAAGAAGGCAGTTGCCCGATGACCGGGGCTCGATCGGGACGGCTGGCCCGGCTGCCTGTCCAGGTTGCCCCGCGGCTCGGTGAGGAAACCGACTCCTTCATCCGGCGTCTCGCCCGTGCCAACCACCTCAAGCCCAGCTATCTGCACGGATATCTCTGCGGGCCGCCATTCTGGTTCGGCAAGCCTCTCCTGGACCGGCTCGCCGACGCCGCCGGGCGGTCTCCGCAGGTGCTGGAGCGGGCGCTCGCGGACGCGAGCTCGCCCCGACGACGCGTCAAGCCCAACCCCCGCTACCCAGACAAGGAACTGTTCCCGGGCCGTGGTGAGCTCTCCTACCTCATTTCCGATGACGCCCGCGACGGGACGATGACCGTCCGTGCGCTGGCTGAGCGTTACGAGGTCCCGCAGCGGGCAGTCCGGCTCGTGCTGGACACCGCACGGCCCGCTGATCGTGATGTGAGGTTCCGCAAGGACCCGGTCATGGTCCCCGTCATCCGCCTGGTCGACGACATGCTCGCCCGAGGGGTTCGCGGCAGAGCCATCTGGGCGGAGCTGATGGACAAGCACGACTATTCCGTCTCCTACTCGTCCCTGCTCTACTACGTCCACCGCGGCCGCCACATGAAGCGCGAGCCGCAGCAATGAGGAACCGACAAAAGCGCGCCCATCACGCGCCCGGCGTCTGTTCCCACTGCCCATCCAGGTGCGGCCCGTCGCAGGCGAAGGCTTCACGTCCTTCATCCAACGCCTCGCTGCCGCCAACCATCTCAAGGCCGGACACCTCCGGACTTACCTCTGCGAGCCGCCTCTGCACCGGGGGCATCCACGGTAGGAGCGATTGGCCGCAGTGACCGGCCGCGAGCCCCAGATTCTCCGGACGATCCTGGAGAACACCCGGTGCACGGAGTGCGGCGACCTGCTGCCCATCACGCCAGCAGGCAGCAGTCGGCGGCAGCGTTGCTCGCACGCCTGCCGGCAGAAGAGCTACCGCAAACGCCACCCGAAGCCGCGAAGCCAACGAGCGGTCGTCTGCGCAGGCTGCGGTCAGAAACTGACCGTCGCGACTGGCGGAGAAACACGGCGCTGGTGTTCAGCGAGCTGCCGGCAGAAGGCCTTCCGCCAACGTCAGCGCGGGGAAGCCGAGGCCCCTGCGGCTCCCGACCCAAGCGCACACCGAGAAATGAAGAGGAACCCCCAACGGCGGGCAGCGACAATGGAACCGTGCTGATCATGGATGCCATCGTGGAAACCTATGACGCCGCGGACTTCACTCTGTGGCCCACCGCTGCCCCGAACTCGGACCGCCTACTGGTCCTCTCCGACCAGATGTCACCGCTGGAAGTCGGAACAGTGATGGCGGTCCTGACCAGCTACAACCACGACGACCCCGACGGCCCGGCCCCGGACATCAAGCCCGGCACCCGGCACATCCAGAACCTGCTGAACGTCGATCTCGTCATCGCGCCGGGCGGCATCCTCCTACAGGACACCGCGACCGGCGTCGTGATCGCTCCGGGGTGCTGCTTCGGCCTGGAAAACTGGCGCGACTGGCTCGGCCTCATACACGGCGAAGAGGTCTGGCTCGGTCACGGCACCACCGCACACGTCGAACACCGGGGAACACTCGTCAAGGTGTGGCCTGACACGGACCCACCAGCAAAGACCCCCATCGAGCTTCCCCTGGCCGATCTGCCGGACCTTCTGCAAACCGTGCACGACAAGCTCCACGGTTTCCTCACCCTCGCCGAGCAATGGGCTTCCCGTTACGCGCCGGCACTTGCCCCCGCTCTGATCGCCAAGCTCAACGAAGATCTGAACATCGGCCCCCCGCTGGAGGACCCCCAGACCAGAAACCTTCCACAAACAGCGGGCCCGTCGCCTGGCGACTGCTAACCAGAGATCGGTAGTTCCTGAGCACGGACATAGAGTGAGTTCCTCGACGAAACGGCGGGGCAGGCCATGGAGATCACCGTCCAGTGGATACGGACGTTCTGGACGAAGCAATCTCGGGGAGGGCCGGCTGCCTCGCGCAGGAACGCGGCCCCGATAGGCTTCGCGTTGCCGGATGTCACGGCCGGTTCCGCACACGTGATTCGCATGCACGAGCGAGACGACTTCGAGCCCTACGACACCCAGGAAGATCCCGGAAAGGTCGATGTTCAGCTCCGTGAAGCCGACGGACGGCTGCGGGTCTTTCCCCGAGTGGAACCCCTATTCGGCCTGCCGCCACGGCCGCGACGGCCTCCGGCAGTACGACTCGCCCCCGGCCAGTGGGTCCGCTGGCAGCTCAACTACCGCTTCAGCAGTGCGGCAGGGATACGAGACTGGTCGTACTGGCTGGACACGTTCAACATCGCCTACGGCCCGAGGAACGCAGACGTCTTCCTCTCCACACCCACCGTGTTCGTCGACGAGCAAGGGCCACTGCGATAGCCCATCTTGAAGGTCGATCGCACTCCCACATGTCTCGCTGGTTCCGTACTGCCGATTCATGGGGCAGTCGGCGGCGCAACAGGCCCACTACCCTCAGCCGGTATGACAGGCTCTCCCCCCGCGCCGAAGTCGCGCTTTCTCATTCTGCACGACTACGGCATGGGCGGTGCGTGGTGGTGGGTCCACGCGCGATCGCCCCGAGAGATCCTTGAGACCTTCGCGGAAGTCGAGGTGGTCGACAGCCCAGAGGCCATCGACTGGGCTGACCAGGACCTGGACGAAGTCGACATTGACGAGCCGACTATGCCTCCGGGCCTGGACGGGCTGCGGGCCAAGCGCGACGCCCAGCGCGGCCGCCCCGGTTTCGGCGCGCTCGCGGACCGGAGCATCGTGCACCTCCGGCGTCGCTGGGACGGCGACGGTGATGAACCAGCGACCTACCTCATGGAGGTCGGCTCCGACGGCCGCAGGTTGCGCCAGGTGGAGCTCAGTGACGACGGAACCGCGCTGAAGAGCGGCCCAGACGACTGGCCGTTCAATCCGCCGGTTGTGGACCTATTTGACCCTGAGTGGGCGGACATGGAAATCCACCCAGCCGAGTTCGAGGCAGCATGGCTCGAAGCGCGTCATGTCGGCAGCGAGCAATGAAGGGGCCTCGCCCCGCGCAGCGCAGTCAGACGGACCAGATCATGGCCACACCACCGGAGACACGACAGCCACCGACGAATCCACCATGAACCCTCGCAGAACCTGTCTCACCGAACATAGTCCGCGCAGCTCAACAGGACCCACCCGACTAACTTCGTTGCGACAGGTCACCGGCCGATCTCTCGCAGCGAAGGTTGAGCATTGTCATCGAAGGTTGGTGACCGCCAGGTTTCCCACCGAAGGTTGAGTGATCGTTTAGGGCTGGCTGTCCGGGGAGACGGCGGGAAAACCGGTACACGCGTACGCCGACCCCCCTTCTCGGCGCCTTTGAGCTGGACTTTCTCGATAGCGGTCATCGTCGTCGGGTAGCGTTGGGGGCCGGGTGGAACGTCCGGTTCGAGGATGTACCGCCGGTACGCGGGTTCCGCTGGAACAAGGGCGATCACAGCTTTCCCGGCTGGTACTGCGCGGCGACCACGGGCAGCCATGCGGGCTACGAGTCGTGGCTGGAGCGTGACCGCCTGATCTTGCTGGACTTCGCCCCGGACGTCGTCGGGATCTCGTCGGAGCCGTTCTGGCTGCATCGGCACGACGGCGGGCGAAGGCGGCAGGCGCCGGATTACTTCGTTCGGCTCGCCCAGTGCCCGGTTGACCGTCCGTCGTGTCGGGGGCGGTTGTGCGCCGGGCGGTGGTCTGCGCCCGGTGGTGACCGGGGGCCGGCGCCCTGGTGGGCGCGGTCGGCCAGAAACGGGGACGCCTTGGCGTTCGCAGATCCGGATGATCCGGTGGGTGCGGACCGCGGTCAGGTCGTGGTACCGGCCTCGCAAGGTCGGCGAGATCCACAGCACCTGCCCGGTCGGGTCGGTAACGACGGTCCCGAAGCGCCCGCAGACCCTGAAGACATGACCGGTACCCAGCTCGCGCTCCTCGTCGTCACCCTGCTCACCGCCGCCGTCAACGTCGCTATCGCCGCCGCCGACCTCGCCAGGGCGCGCTTCGTGCTGGCAAACTCGGCCGAGGTGGGTGTCCCCCGATCCTGGCTCCCTCGGCTGGCCGCCCTCAAGCTGGCTGGCGCGGCGGGCCTCCTCCTCGGCCTCGTCGACGCCGCGCTGCGCCCCCTCGGCGCCGCCGCGGCCTGCGGTCTCGTCCTGCTCTACCTGGGCGCGCTCGCCTTCCATCTACGCGCCCGCGTGTTCTACAACCTCGCGTTTCCCGGTTTCTACTTCGCCACCGCCGTCGCCTCGCTGGCCTTGACCGCGTCCTCCTGATCGCGGCACCACTCAATGTTCGATGAGAACACCCAACCTTCGCTGCGACAGGTCACGGCCGTCCTCTGTCATCCACCCGCGTCCTGACCGACATGTGGCAGGCCGGCCTCACCCTCGTCGAACACCCACGGGCCCGGCCTGGCGTTCGAACCAGTGGGCTGCCTGGGCGTTCACGGAGGGGCCGACCGTGGGTGTCAGGCGCCGAGTGCGCGGAAGAAGGCACGGACGTCGGTGACGAACGCCTCCGGCTGCTCCAGTGCGAGGAAGTTGCCGCCGTGCTCCAGCTCGCTCCAGTGGGTGATGTTGTGGTCCCGCTCGGCGAAGCGCCGGATGGCGATACCGGTGTGCAGGGCGACGGCCACGCCGGTCGGAACGGTGCCGCGCGCCTTCGGGGCCCAGGCGCCGGCGTCGTGGCCTGCCTCGTAGTAGAGGTTCGCCGAAGAGCCGGCGGTGCCGCTGAACCAGTAGACGCTGATGTTGGTCAGCAGGCGGTCGCGGCCCACGGCGTCCTCGGGGAGCTCGGCGGCGGGGTCGGTCCGTTCCTTGAACTTTTCAGCGATCCAGGCGAGTTGGCCGACCGGCGAGACGTGCAGGCCGTAAAAGGTTCTCCACTTCGTGGTTGCCGCGTGGAGAGCGCCCCGAACCGCCGTCCACGCCAAGCCGGTCGGAGCGGCGACCGGAGGAAGGAGGTGTCGCCGTGAAGTGGCGAACCTGGCCGCCCGCCCGGAAATTCCGGGTCCTGGCGGCGGTTCCGGAGGGAACAAGATGTCCCGTACGGACAGGACCAAGCCGCTGTGGGTACGCCACGCCGAGCACGGCCCACGGCCGGTCCACGATCACCGTCACGACGTGTGCGACCCGCCGCCGAGCCCGGCGCGGGAGTCCGCCGACACACACTGCCGGTGGGAAGACCCCGCCGCCCTGCTGCTGTTCGGCGGCCACTGCTGCTCAGGATGCAAGATGCGCTCCCACATCAAGGAGCGACAGCGATGAGCCCGGGCCGACGGCCGCGAGGAGCGTTACGCGGGCCGGCGCGAAGCCCGTCGCCCGACCGTCGGGGAGGACGGCGACTGACCACTGCCCCCCCTTCGCGGTCGTACCGGCGGACCGAGGAAGGGACCGGGCAGAGGTGCCGTTCCGGCAGGCCGACGCCGGCCTGACGGCGCGGTCACCCGTACGGCCGCACCCGGGTGGTCGCGCCGCCCGGTCGGCCGCAGGATGGACCGGTGACACTCCGACACCCCACCCCAGGAGAGCACTTATCTCACATGTGAGATAACCTTCCGCTATGGCAGACGACTACCTCGTACGCATCGGCAAGCTCATCCGTGACGCCCGGCAGCACCGGGGGTGGACACAGAGCCAACTCGCCGACGCGCTGGCCACCAGCCAGAGCGCCGTGAACCGCATCGAGCGCGGCAACCAGAACATCAGCCTTGAGATGATCGCGCGCATCGGTGAGGCGCTCGACAGCGAAATCGTGTCCCTCGGGTACGCGGGCCCGATGCATCTGCGGGTGGTCGGCGGACGCCGGCTTTCCGGGGCCATCGACGTCAAGACGAGCAAGAACGCGTGTGTGGCGCTGCTCTGCGGCTCGCTGCTCAACAAGGGCCGTACCGTGCTGCGCCGCGTGGCCCGCATCGAGGAGGTCTTCCGGCTGCTGGAGGTGCTGAACTCCATCGGCGTCCGCACCCGCTGGATCAACGACGGTGTGGACCTGGAGATCGTGCCGCCCGCCGAACTGGACATGGAGGCCATCGACGCGGAGGCGGCCCGCCGCACCCGTTCGATCATCATGTTCCTCGGCCCCCTGCTGCACCGGATGGACACCTTCCGGCTACCGTACGCGGGCGGCTGCGACCTCGGTACGCGCACCATCGAGCCGCACATGATCGCGTTGCGCCGCTTCGGTCTCGACATCGCGGCGACCGAGGGGCTGTACCACGCCCAGGTGGACCACTCCGTCTCGCCCGACCGCCCGATCGTCCTGACCGAGCGCGGGGACACCGTCACCGAGAACGCCCTGCTGGCCGCCGCCCGCCACGACGGCGCGACCGTCATCCGCAACGCCTCCTCCAACTACATGGTCCAGGACCTCTGTTTCTTCCTGGAGGCGCTGGGCGTACGGGTCGACGGCATCGGCACGACCACCCTGACCGTGCACGGCGTGCCCTCCATCGACGTGGACGTGGACTACTCCCCCTCCGAGGACCCGGTCGAGGCGATGAGCCTGATCGCCGCCGCCGTGGTCACCGAGTCGCAGCTCACGATCCGCCGCGTGCCGATCGAGTTCCTGGAGATCGAGCTGGCGGTGCTGGAGGAGATGGGCCTCGACCACGACCGTACGACCGAGTACTGCGCCGACAACGGCCGTACGCGGCTGGTGGATCTGACCGTACGGCCCTCGAAACTGGAGGCGCCGATCGACAAGATCCACCCGATGCCGTTCCCCGGCCTGAACATCGACAACGTGCCGTTCTTCGCGGCCATCGCGGCGGTCGCGCAGGGCCAGACCCTGATCCACGACTGGGTCTACGACAACCGCGCCATCTACCTCACGGACCTCAACCGCCTCGGCGGACGCCTCCAGCTCCTCGACCCCCACCGCGTCCTGGTGGAGGGCCCGACCCGCTGGCGCGCAGCCGAGATGATGTGCCCGCCCGCGCTGCGGCCCGCCGTGGTCGTGCTGCTGGCGATGATGGCGGCGGAGGGCACGTCCGTACTGCGCAACGTCTATGTCATCAACCGGGGGTACGAGGACCTGGCGGAGCGGCTCAACTCGGTGGGCGCGCAGATCGAGATCTTCCGGGACATCTGACCAGCGCGGTGTCGTGCCCCTTGGGGGCAAGGGGCACAACACCTCAACATGCCAGCTGACCTGCGGATACCTACCTTCACAGCCTCCCACTGATCACTGTTGTTTTTCAGCACATTGTGCAACGCACATGCAAGATGATCTTGGATGACTGACGATGCGTCAGAGGCGCCTGAGTGCCCGCCAGCCTTCACGGAGAGTTGTCGCCGAAGTGGCCTCGCAACGTCCGCTGTCGGTCGTGTCACGCCGACCACGTCTGGTCGACGAGGTGAACCGCGATCCTTGGATTCAACCGGTCCGAGCAACAGTGCTGGTCGAGGACGGTATACGTGGCAACAACGGCGGACGCGACGCCTACCGTGCAATCGCCGCGCAGGAACGGGCACTTGACCGCGCCCGACGCCCGGAACAGTGCCTGCTCGCAGCCAGACCTGCGCTCAGACAGACGGAGCCGGCTCATGCCTCCGGGCGGGCCGGTGTCCTTCAGGGGCTGCGGCAGGGGCGGCAACTGGACCGGTCGGCCATCCCGGCCTCGCCGAGTTCGCGACAGCGGTCGACCCACCGCTGGGCGGTGGGTCGGTGAGACCTGGAAACGGGGCATACGCCTCATCGTGGGGGCCGGTACGGAGAGCGGCCAGATTCTGCGGATCCGCACCCCAGCAGGGTGAGGCGCGGATCGGCGGTGCTGCGCATACTCGGTGTCATGAACAAGCACGGGCAGCTCGCCGAC
Source organism: Streptomyces sp. NPDC059092 (assembly GCF_042756365.1). Lineage (NCBI taxonomy): Bacteria > Bacillati > Actinomycetota > Actinomycetes > Kitasatosporales > Streptomycetaceae > Streptomyces > Streptomyces sp. NPDC059092. Next base: position 75,415 of record NZ_JBHZEJ010000033.1, on the reverse strand, counting down.
TTCCTCCAGGCACGCCGGGGCCTTCTGCTCCCCGAGGATGTCGGGTTGCAGAACTACGGCGAGCGGCGCCGGGTGCCGGGGTTGCGGCGGGAGGAGCTGGCGATGCTCGCAGGCATCAGCGCTCCTTATTACGCCCGGCTTGAGCAGGGTCAGTCGCGCAACGCCTCGCGCGAGGTGCTCGACGCGATCGCGACTGCCCTGCGTCTGGACGAGTCCGAGCGGGCCCATCTGCACGAACTCGCCCGTGCGCCGAAGCGGGGCAGAGCTGCGCCGCGTCCCCGTCCCGAGCGTGTTCCCCCGGCCACCAGCGCGTTGCTGTCAGCTCTCGAAGGCACACCCGCCATCGTCATGGGCCGCCGTAGTGACGTTCTGGCCTGGAACACGCAGGGACACGCGTTGTTTGCCGGCCATGTCGACCGGGACAGCCCCGCTGAACTGGGCCGTCGGCCGAACATGGCGAGGCTGGTATTCCTCGACGCGCACACCTGGGACCTCTATACCGATTGGCCCGCCAAGGCCAGGGCCGTGGTCGGCAACCTGCGCCTGACGGCCGGCCGGTATCCGGAGGACTCCTTGCTGGCCGGACTCGTCGGCGAGCTGACCATGCGCAGCCCGGAGTTTGCGGCCATGTGGGCCGACCACCGGATTTTGGCCTGCGATGTCGCCGATTACGAGATGCACCATCCCACGGTCGGGATCCTGACCGTCACTCAGCAGACACTGCAGAGTCCGCAAGGAGACGGGCCGGCCGTGGTGATCGCCACGGCCACTGCGGGGTCCCCCTCCGCAACAGCCCTCAGCCTCCTCGCCCACGCCAGCGGGCCGAGCGAGACAGCCCAAACCCGCAGAGGCGCACAATCCCGCCCCTCCTGACCTGAGAAGCCCCTCCTCAAGCCCCTTCAGCGGCCAAGGACGCCCTGAGCGCGCGTAATTGGCGCCGCATCCCGCCTCCAACTGTCGGGCTCCACATACCTCCCGACACACCCCTGGCCGCGGCATGCCCGCATGCCTGAAAACAGAGAAGGTACCCATGCGCAAGCGAAACAGTCTCCTCGCAACAGCTGCGACGATGGCCGCAGCGGCCATCGCATTGGCCCTCCCGGCCGACGCCACCCCGGCGGCCCCGAAGCCCCTGAGCCACGTTCGGATTACCAACCACTTCGACCTGGCCGCAGGCCAGATGCCCGAGAACATCGCGCTGCTGCCCGACGGCAAGGCCAACGTGACCTTCGCCGGCAGCCGCCAGATCGCTCAGATCACCCCCGGGGGCAGCACCCGCATCCTGGCGACCCTGCCCGCACCCGCCGATGGCGGAGTCAAGACCCCCGCCCTCGGATTCCCCCTCACCACCGGCATCGTCCAGGCTCCGGACGGAAGCACGTACGCGCTGTACGCGACCGGCACCGCCGACCTGACGGGCCTGTGGCGGCTGACGCCCGGCAAGGCACCGGAGCGCATCGCCGCGCTGCCCGCGAACGGCCTGCCCAACGGTCTGGCGCTCGACCCGCACAGCAAGCAGCTCTACATCACCGACTCGGCGCTCGGCACCGTGTGGGCCGTCCCTCTTTCCGGGGGCCGGCCCACCGCCTGGTCCACCGCGCCCGAGCTCGCTGCGACCGGCTTCCTCGGAGCCAACGGTGCGAAGGTGCACGACGGCGCGCTCTGGGTGAGCAACCTCGACAAGGGCACCCTCGTGCGCATCCCGATCCGTCACGGAAACCGGGCGGGCGTCCCGCAGGTGAAGGCAACCGGCCTGGCCGGTATCGACGACTTCGCCTTCACCGGCCGCGGCGACGAGGTGCTCGCCACCCTCGACGCCCCCAACAAGGTTGTACTCATCCAGCCCGACGGCACCAACACCACCGTTCTGGACACCGACGACGGACTGCAGAACCCCACCTCCGTCGCACTGCGCGGCAAGGAGGTGTACGTCCTCAACGCCGCCTACACCACGGCCAAGGACCCCAACCTCCTGCTCGCCCGCCTGCACGGCCACCGCTAGGGCCTCTCGTTTGGATCTTGCCGGGCTCGCGCGCCCTGGATCCAAATCGGCTCCGAGCCGCCTGGCACGACTGCACGAGAACCATGACAGATACAGGAGCAGCATCATGAGCGACATCACTCTCGGCGACGTCGAGGTGACACGGGTTGAGGAAATGCATGGATCCGTCGGGATGACCCCGGACGTGTTCTTTCCCGAATCGCCGAAGCACGAGTGGGACGCACTCCGTTCCGTCGTCGTCCCGGACTTCCTCGATGAGAAGACCGATATCTGCAACGTTGCCGTGCAGACCTGGGTGCTGCGCAGCGAAGGCAGGACCATCCTCATCGACACCGGCGTCGGCAACCACAAGGAACGCCCCTACGTACCGTCCTGGGGCCACCTGGAGCTGGACTTCCTCGGCAATCTGGAGCGGGCGGGCGTACGCCCCGACGACGTCGACATTGTGATCAACACGCACCTGCACGTCGATCATGTCGGCTGGAACACCCGATTGGAGGGCCAGTCCTGGGTTCCCACGTTCCGCAACGCCTCATATCTGATGCCCAAGGCCGACTTCGAGTTCTGGAACCCGGCCAACAACCCGAAAATAGCCGGCGGGGTCAACCAGAACGTCTTCGAAGACAGCATCGCACCGGTACACGCCGCCGGCCAGGTCACACTCTGGGAAACGAGCCACACCATCGACGCCAATCTCCGCCTGCGGGCCGCGCCCGGCCACACACCGGGATCAAGCGTGGTCATGCTGGCTTCCGGCACCGAGCGCGCGGTCTTCTCGGGCGACCTGCTGCACTCCCCCTTCCAGATCATGCAGCCACAACACAACAGCTGCTTCTGCGAGGACCCCCACGCCGCCCGCGAGACCCGGCAGGAAATTCTCGGCTGGGCCGCGGACACCAATGCGCTCGTCCTGCCCGCCCACTTCGCCGGGCACGGCGCCCTGGAAGTGGAGCGCAGCGGCAGCGCGTTCGGCATCAAGCGGTGGGCCTCGCTCGACCGCCTCTGACCCGCAGGCCGGATTCACAGCCGAGACCCCGGCCGCCACCGCGGGGCCGGGGTCTCGGGCCGCCTTCATCCCATTTCCGACGGCCACCTGAGCCACGGAGAGGAACCATCGTGGGCCACGACAGCGATCCCATCCTCACGACTGCCCAGGGGGCGGTCCGAGGGCTGCGTCAGGACACCACCGCCGCCTTCCTGAACATCCCCTACGCCGCCGCACCCCTCGGCGCCGGCCGCTTCGCCCCGCCGCAGCCGCACGAACCGTGGGACGGTGTACGGGACGCCACGGTGCCGGGTCCCAACGCCCCTCAGTCCGAACGCAAGCTCGGCGCGGTGGACATGTCCCCCTACTTCGGTGCCGGCTGGAGCCGCGGGGAGGACTACCTCACCGTCAACATCCGCAAGCCTGCCGCCTCAGACGAAGACCTGCCCGTCATGGTCTTCGTCCACGGCGGCGGGTTCGTCGCCGGATCCACACGGTCCGCGCTGTACGACGGCTCCGCCTTCGCTCGCCACGGCGTCGTACTCGTCACCCTCAACTACCGGCTCGGCATCCCAGGATTCCTCGACCTCCCCGGAGCGCCGGCCAACCGCGGCCTGCTCGACGTGGTGGCCGCACTGCGTTGGGTGCGGGAGAACATCGCCGCTTTCGGTGGTGATGCCCGTAACGTCACACTCTTCGGTCAGTCGGCCGGCGCCACCATCGTCGGTGGCGTCCTCGCCATGCCCGAGGCCACCGGCCTCCTGCGCCGGGCGATCATTCAAAGTGGCAGCGGCATGGGGGCGTTCACCGCACAGCAGGCCGGCCGCGTCACCCGGGCAGCAGCCGGGGCCCTGGGGGTCGAGCCTCACGCCGACGCCTTCGCGGACATTCCCGACGAGCGCCTGGTCGAGGCCGCCGGCCAACTCGCCGGAATCGACCTGCAGACCCAGACCCACTACGACCCTCTGGTCGGGCTCAGCCCCTTCAGCCTGGTCCTGGACATGCAGCCCGCGGAATCCGTCGCCGCCGGCCTGGCAGCCGGCATCGACCTGCTCATCGGAACCACCTCCGAGGAGGGCAACCTCTATCTCGTCCCCGCAGGGGCCTACACCACCTCGACCGCGGCCGACGTCGACGCCGCGGCGACCCGGTCCCACCCCCAACCGGTGCGGCTCATCGAGGCCTATCGCACAGCACGGCCCGAAGCATCCTTCGGCGAGCTGCGGGCCGCCATCATGGGCGATGCCGCATTCGGCGCGGGCAGCCGGGCCCTGGCCGACGCACACGCCACCCACTCCCGGTCCCACACCTACAGCTACGAGTTCGCGTGGCGCTCCCAGGCCGTGGGAGGAGATCTCGGTGCCGCCCACACGATGGAACTTCCCTTCGTCTTCGACCGCACCCATCTCCCCCAACTGCACGGCCCTCACGGCCTGCTCGGACCGAAGCGGCCTCCCGCGGATCTCGCTTCCCGCATGCACGGGGCCTGGGTCCGGTTCGCCAGAACCGGCGCCCCCGGCTGGGAGCCGTACACCAACAAGCGCCGAACCACCATGCGCATCGACGACAAGTGGAACCAGGTCGACGACCCCCGCAGCCAGGAACGACAAGCCTGGAACTGAGTGCGAACGGCTCATCCAGCACTCGGAGTCGCTGATCACCCGGGCAGCCATCACCCTCATGTCCGGACGAAGCTCCCGCAGAAGCGGACAGCCGGCCTACCGCGAGGCTCAACGCGACCGATCATCCCGCCACTGACGGTCAGCAGCTCGGCCAAGAGGTCGCGAGCCCCTCAAAACCGGCTTTGTCGACGCACCGCCACCCCGGCTCCACCGCGGCAATCCCCTCTCCGGCCTTGACCATGCTGATCCCCGTCCTGGCCGTGCTGGTGCCTTGCCCGCGGCTCCATCGGCGGGATTGACTTCCTGGCTAATGCTGATAGCTTTTAGTTAATGCGGATAGCCAATGGGCTAGCCGGCCACATGGAGGTAGTCGTGACCGAGTTCCTGAACGTCAACGGTGGGACCATCGCCTACGAGATGAGCGGCGCCGCCGGCCCCCTGGTGGTGGTCGCCCACGGCATGGGCGACAGCCGCGAGGCCTACCGGTTCTTCACCCCCGCCCTGGTGGAAGCCGGATACCGAGTCGCCGCGGTGGACCTGCGCGGCCACGGTGAGTCCAGCGTCGGGTGGGCGTCCTACACACGCACCGACCTCGCGGGTGACCTGATCGCCCTGGTGAAACACCTCGGCGGACCCGCGGTGCTCGTCGGCCACTCCATCGCCGGCGGTGCGGTCACGATCGCCGCAGCCCAGGCCCCGGAGCTCATCACCGCGCTGGTCGAGCTCGCGCCCTTCACCCGCAAGCAGCAGGTCAGGCTCGGTGACCTGCGGGTGGCCGGCTACCGCCGCGGCGCGACCCATCTCATGGGCACCACCATCCTCGGCAGCACCCGGCAGTGGGCCAAGTACCTGGACGCCGCCTACCCCGGCTCCAAGCCCGCGGACTTCGACACCCGCATGGGGCAGATCACCGCGATGCTCCAGGAGCCCGGCCGGATGAAGGTCCTGCAGGCGATGGGCAAGATCTCCCCCGCCGACGCCGGTGAACAGCTGGGCAACGTCACCTGCCCCGTGCTCATCGTGCAGGGCACCCTCGACCCCGACTGGGCCTCGCCGCAGGCCGAGGGCGAGGCGATCATCGCCGACCTCCCGACCGGTCTGGGCCGGCTGGAGATGATCGAGGGGGCCGGTCACTACCCGCACGTCCAGTTCCCCCAGCAGACCCTCACCGCGGTCCTGACCTTCCTGGCCGGCGTCGGTGCCTAGGGCAGGCCTGGACGCGGCCACGATCGTCGCCGCCGCCGCCGAGCTCGCCGACGAGATCGGCTTCACCGAGCTGACCATGGGCCGGCTGGCCGAGCGGGTCGGGGTGCGCGCCCCGTCGCTCTACAAGCACATCGCCAGCCAGGACGACCTCCACCGGCGCATCGCGGCGCTCGCCTTCGACGAGGCCGCCGACGCGATCGGCACGGCCATCCAGGGCCGCTCCGGGCGCGACGCCCTGGCCGCCGCGGCCGGAGCACTCCGCGACTACGTGCTCACCCACCCCGGCCGCTACGCGGCCACCCTCGGCCTCACGCCGACCGGTCCCGACGACCCGATCATGCTCGCCTCCAGACGGGGGATCGGCCCCTTCGAAGCGGTACTGCGGGGATACGACATCGGCCCACAGGAGATGACCCACGCGCTGCGGGCGGTGCGCAGCGTCTTCCACGGCTTCGCCAGCCTGCAGGCATCCGGCGGATTCCAGTGGTCCACCGACGTGGGCGAGAGCTTCGAATACCTCATCGACCTCGTCGACCGTGGCCTTCGCCCCGCCGCGGACACAGACCCCGCCGCCGCAGACCCCGCCGATCATCACCGGTAGACCACACGCCCGCCGGACCGCCAACCCTTCCTCCCCACCCCCGCCAGAAGTGGAAACCGTCATGGACGCAGTGCTCACCGCCGTCATCGACATCGACGCCGCCCCGGAAGACGTGTGGAACGTCCTCACCGACTTCGCCACCTACGGCGAGTGGAGCAACTTCTCCGCAGCTGAGGGAACCGCTCAAGTGGGAAGCAGACTCACCATGCGCATGCCGGGCATGACCTTCAGGCCCACGGTCACCGTCGCGACACCCGGCCAGGAGTTGCGGTGGGCAGGCACGCTCGGCACAAAGCGGCTGTTCCACGGCCAGCACTCCTTTGTCCTCTCCCCCAACCACGACGGCACCACCCGCCTGACCAACCGCGAGGAGTTCTCCGGCGCGTTGACCACCCTGACCCGGCGGTTGCTGAGGACGCCCAAGCACGACGGGTACGCCGCGTTCAACCAGGGCCTCAAGCAGCGGGTGGAAGGCCACACCGAGAGCACACGGTGACGACGCCCTCATCTGCCGGCACGACGCGACGATGGAGCCTTTCCGGGCACGCGTCCAGGTCGAACTGCTCACCCGCGGCGCCGGCAGCCGGGCCGCAGCCCTGGCGATGGTGTTCAACTACTCGCGAATAGAGCCACCACGAGTTTCCGGGTACGTGCACCGGATCACGGGAGCCGGTTCCAAGATCCGCATCGCGGTCCGGAACGCCTGCACGAGGGCCGCGTGACTCCTGCACTGTTCGGCTTGTGCAACGACCGTGCAAGATGGTCTTCGGACGGGTTCGTCCGCGGGACTTCTCCGGGACTGTACGCCCGAGCAGCCTGGTACCGGCCCCTGACTCAGGTCACCGCGTCACCAGTAGGTGAGGAGCAGGTGATTGGTGAGCAGCGCGAGGGAGGCCTGCGCGATGAGCCATCCCCGCCGCCCCCCGGCGGGGAGCAGCGCTGCGGCCGTCGGTAGCCACAGGGTGAAGGGGAGCCAGATGCGTTCGGTTTCGGCTTTGCTCATGCCGGAGAGATCGGCTGCCAGCAATGCTGCCAGGAAGGCACACATCATCAGGACGACGGGGGTGAGGTGCTCATGGGGCAGGGCCGGTTCGGAGCTCGTCGCGGGAGGGCACGGCACTCGACGGCCTTCCCTGGCCGGGAGGTCCCGGTGCCGGCGCAGAAGGAGCGGGGCGGCGGCCAGGGCGCGGCGCAGGCCCGCCACCGCGGCGAGGCCCGAGCAGAGTACGACGCAGGCGAGGTTGCCCCAGATCCAGTACGCGTAGGGCCGTACGCCGCCTGATCCCTGGTAGTAGCGCTCGACCAGCAGCGGGTACGCCTCCCACCAGCGAAAGCCCAGGAGGGTGAAGGTGGCGGCGACCGCGGTGATGCCCAGCAGGACGAGGGGTACCGGGCGTGCGGTGCGGGCGCACAGGAGAATCGTCAGAGCGGGAAGGGCCATGAGGGCCAGGCCGTAGGAGAGGTAGAGGGTCAGTCCGAAGAGGAGTCCGCTGCCCAGCGCGGCCAGCGATCCTCGCCGTCGGCCGCGCCCGGATGGTCCATGCCCGGCCGCGAGGGCGAGGAGGGCCAGGGCCCAGGCGGCGACCGCCGCGAAGTAGCCGTCCGCCGAGGTGCCCACCCAGACCGCCGCGGGCGCGAGGACGAGAAAGGGGGCGGCGGTTCTGGCGGCGCGCTCCGCTTCGAGCGCGCGCAGGGTGACCAGGACGGCCACCGCCACCGAACTGCCGGTGACGATGCAGAAGGTCCCGGCCCATCCCCCGCCTCCGAGGCCGATCCGGTCGAGACCGACGAAGGTCAGTACGGCGCCGGGCGGGTGTCCGGCGATGTGCGGCGGCCAACTGCCCGGCGTACCGCCGGCGATGTGCTGACTGAAGTCACGCAGGGCCGCGCCGGCATCGGCGAAACGGTCCACCCCGCGCAGGTATTCGTAGCGTGTCGTCAGCCGGTCCGCCACCCCGGTCCGCCAGCCGTCCACGAGGGCGAGCGACCAGGTCCAGGCCATGGCCGAGAGCCAGACCGCCCACGTCAGGCGAGGCCAGGACAGGCGTGCCGCCACCGCCGGGCCGTACAGCACGACCAGAGCCGCGACCAGCAGCGCGGCAGGTGTCCCCGGACCCACATGGGGCGTCCAGCGGGCGAGCAGTGGCGGCCAGGGGGCACGCAGGCTGCCGGTGGTGTGCTCGATGGCCGCGCCGGCCACGGCCGCGGCGGCGAACAGGAACGCGCCCGAGGCCGCTGTGAGCAGGTCGAGGCGGTGGGGGGACCTCGCGGCCGCTTCGGCCTCGGCGGAAGGCGAACGGCGCGGGAGCGAATGCAGGGTCACGCCGTCACGTTATGTGCGCCGGGCACGCAATCCCGAAAGGCCACGGCGCGTCACCGGGGCACGAATTTCGCCACCTTTTATACCGGTAGGTAACGATGTGGTCGGCGTACGGTCCTGCCATGAATGTCTCTTCCCGGGCCCGGACCGCCGTGCGGCGCGTCTTCTGGCGCAGTCCGGTCAGGGGTCCGTGGCTGACGTCCGTGTTCGGGCTGGTGCTGCTCGTCGGCGTTCCCGTGCTGTTCGTGACGGGGCTGCTGTCGTACGCCGCGTACAACCCGGATCTCGCCCCTGTCAACGACAAGACGCCGGACAAGGGTCTGCTGGGCTTCTACCTCTTCGCCTGGCCGACCGACCCGTACTGGCTCTACCGCGTCACCCAGGGCGTCCACGTCACGCTCGGGGTCGTGCTCGTCCCCATCCTGCTCGCGAAGCTGTGGTCGGTGGTGCCGAAGCTGTACACCGTGCCTCCGGTACGGTCGCCCGGCCACGCGCTCGACCGGCTGTCGCTGCTCCTGCTGGTCGGCGGCGCGCTGTTCGAATTCGTCACCGGGCTGCTCAACATCCAGCTCGACTACCTCTTCCCCGGTTCCTTCTACCAACTGCACTTCTACGGAGCCTGGGTCTTCGTCGGCGCGTTCATCGCCCATGTGATCCTGCGCCTGCCCCGGATGGTGCGGGCGCTGCGCACAAGGGACACCCGCACGGAGCTGCGTACTCCGGTGGCCACGACAATTCCGGAACCACCCGACGCCACCGGGCTGGTCACCCCCTTTCCCGCGGCGCCGACCGTCTCGCGGCGCGGCGCGCTCGCGCTGGCCGGTGCGGGGTCCCTGGTCCTGTTCGTGGTGACGGTGGGGCAGAGCATCGGCGGTCCCTGGCGCAGGACGGCTCTGCTCGCCCCGCACGGCAGACAGCCGGGTTCGGGGCCCAACGGATTCCCCGTCAACAAGACCGCCGCACTGGCCCACATCACCGCCCGCGACATCGGCGCCGACTGGCGGCTCGTGGTCCGCGGCGCCGGCCGGCAGGTGACCCTCACACGGGCCGAGGTGGAACGGCTCCCCCAACACCGCTCCGCACTGCCGATCGCGTGCGTCGAGGGCTGGTCGACCGAGAACCAGCTCTGGGAGGGCGTCCGGCTGGCCGACTTGGCGGGACTGGTCGCCCTGGGGCACGAACCGCCCGGGGTCTTCGTCGAGTCCCTTCAGCCGCACGGCGCCTTCCGCGCGGTCGCCCTCCGCGACAACCAGGTCCGCGATCCCCGCTCACTCCTCGCCCTGCGCGTCAACGGCGCCCCGCTGTCGGCGGACCACGGCAGCCCGGCACGGATCATCATGCCCGGCGCGCCAGGAGTGATGAACACCAAATGGGTGCGGCGGCTGACCTTCGGGGCGACCGCGTGAGGAAACTGACCTGGACGGGCGTGCGCCGGAGCGCCGCGGAACGCTTCCGCGCGGTGTACGGGGAGCCGCCGCTCCATCTCGTCGTCCTGCTCGCCTCCCTCGCGCTGTGCGGCTATGCGCTGGTCAGACTGTTACGGGGCGACTGGCCCGCCATCGCCGTCTGGTTCGTGGGTGCGGCCCTGCTGCACGACCTGGTCCTGGTGCCGCTCTACACGGGAGCGGACTGGCTGACGCACAAGGCCCTCGGCGGCCGGCGGCGTACCTCCTGGAAGGACATCAACTGGCTCCGGGTCCCCTTCTTCCTGTCCCTGCTTCTCCTCCTGGTCTACTGGCCCCTGGTGCTGGGCGACCCGCCCGACTACGAGCGGGCCACCGGCCTGTCGACGGACGTGTTCCTGGGCCGCTGGCTGCTGATCTCGGCCGCACTGTTCGCGGCGACCGGGATCTTGCTGGTCATCCGCAGGTGGCGACCGGACACCCGGCGGGTGATCCGTGGGCTCCGGTACGTCGGGGGCCGCTTCGGACGACGGTCCGCCGGCCGATGAGCGGCCCTGTGGCGCCCGGGTACAGCTGGCCGGCCGTGGGCGTGCGGCGGCGAGGCGCGGTCACACGCGGGGCCGAAGGGGTGATCCTCAGGGCCGCCGGTCCTCCGGAGCTTCGACAGCGCGGCGCGGAAGCGTCATTGCGGACCTTCCGCCGCATAGCGTCACCGGCATGCGCGTACTCGTCACCGGAGGCGCGGGCTTCATCGGCTCGCACATCGTCACTGCCCTCACCTCGGCCGGCCACGAGCCCGTCGTCCTGGACGTCCTGCTGCCCACGGCTCACCCCGTACCGCCGCCGCGTCCCCCCGGAGTGGAGTGGACCGAGGCGGACGTCCGGGACGGGCCCGCTCTCAGGGAAGCGCTGCGCGGGGTGGACGCCGTGTGCCACCAGGCGGCGATGGTGGGACTCGGCAAGGACTTCGCCGACGCACCCGCCTATGTGGGCTGCAACGATCTGGGCACCGCCACCCTGCTCGCCGCGATGGCGGAGACCGGCGTACGGGACCTGGTGCTGGCCGGCTCGATGGTCGTGTACGGCGAGGGCCGTTACGACTGCCCCCGGCACGGCCGGGTCGCACCGGGACCGCGCGTCGCGGCCGACCTGGCGGCGGGGCGCTTCGAGCCCCGGTGCCCGGAGTGCGGAGCGACGTTGACACCCGGGCTGATCGGTGAGGAAGCGGCACCCGATCCGCGCAATGTGTACGCGGCGACGAAGCTGGCGCAGGAACACCTCGCGGCGGCCTGGGCGCGGGCGACGGGCGGCCGGGCCGTGTCGCTGCGCTACCACAACGTGTACGGGCCGGGGATGCCTCGCGACACCCCGTACGCGGGGGTCGCCTCCTTCTTCCGCTCCTCGCTGGCGCGCGGCGAGTCGCCGCGGGTCTTCGAAGACGGCGGCCAGCGCCGGGACTTCGTCCATGTGCGGGACGTAGCGGCGGCGAACGCGCTGGCGCTGACCGCCGTGCGGGAGCGGGAGCCCGGTGTGCTGAGCGCCTTCAACACCGGCAGCGGGGAACCGCGCACGGTCGGCGAGATGGCGACGGCGCTGGCGGACGCGTACAGCGGTCCCGCACCGGTGGTGACCGGGGAGTACCGGCTCGGCGACGTCCGGCACATCACCGCCTCGTCGCGGCGGCTGCGAACGGAACTGGGCTGGCGGCCCACGGTGGGATTCGCGGCGGGCATGACGGAGTTCGCCCGCTCGGGCCAGCGCGGGGCCGCGGTCGCACCGGAGTCCATGGCGGCACCGGCCTCCTGACCCGACGGCCCCCGTACCGCTGCCAGTCCCTTCCGTCCCTTGCTCGTCGCTCCCTGCCGGTCTGCCGATCACGGAATCCACGCGGAGATACTTGTGACCCACCCCCGCCCCACGGGGTCCGGCGTTCCCGCGCCGGGCGCCGTCCCCGCCACCGCCGACGTCGTACTGCCCTGTCTCGACGAGGCCCTCGCCCTGCCCTGGGTCCTGGAGCGCCTGCCGGCCGGCTGGCGCGCGATCGTGGTCGACAACGGCTCGTCCGACGGCTCCGCGGAGATCGCCGCGGCGCTCGGCGCGACGGTGGTGCACGAGCCCCGGCGTGGTTTCGGGGCCGCCTGCCACGCCGGACTGCTCGCCGCCGAGGCAGAGTTCGTCTGCTTCTGCGACTGCGACGCCTCCCTGGACCCCGGGCTGCTGACCGCCTTCGTCACCGAGGTGGCGGCGGGCCGGTCCGATCTGGTGCTGGGCCGTCGCCGTCCCGAGCGACGCTCGGCCTGGCCGGCGCACGCGCGCGCCGGGAATCTCGCGCTGGCCCGTATGACGCGCCGCAGAACGGGGCTGCCGCTGCGTGACCTCGGACCGCTGCGGGCGACCCGCCGTGGGGCGCTGCTCGGGCTCGGTCTCACCGACCGGCGCAGCGGCTATCCCCTGGAGATGGTCGTACGGGCCGCCGACGCGGGGTGGCGAGTCACGGAACACGATGTTCCGTATCTGGCCCGGGCCGGGAAGTCGAAGGTGACCGGCACCTGGCGCGGCACCTGGCAGGCGGTGCGTGACATGCGAGGCGTGCTCGCCGAGCCACCTCGCGCGGCAGCGAAGACCACGGCGACAGCGACGACGGGCTTGCGATGACCACGCTGCTCGTGATCGCCAAGGCACCCCTGCCGGGCCGGGTCAAGACCCGGCTCACCCCACCGTTCACCCCCGAGGAGGCCGCCGCCCTCGCCGAAGCGGCGCTCGCCGACACCCTCGCCGCCGTGCTGGCCGCACCCGCCCGCCGCCGGGTGCTCGTTCTCGACGGTACTCCGGGCCCCTGGCTGCCACCGGGCGTCGAAGTGATCCGGCAGTCGGCGGGCCCGCTGGACGAACGGCTCGCCGCCGCCTTCGGGCAGTGCGCCGGGCCCGCGCTGCTCGTCGGAATGGACACGCCGCAACTCACCCCCGAACTGCTGGCCCCCGCCCTGTCGCCGGACGCCTGGCAGGAGTGTGACGCCTGGTTCGGACCCGCCACCGACGGCGGGTTCTGGGCACTCGGACTCGCCGCGCCGAAGCCGGAGCTGCTGCGGGGCGTCCCCATGTCGATGCCCGAGACCGGGGCGGTGCAGCGCCGGCGGCTCACCGCCGCGGGGCTCGTCGTACGCGATCTTCCGGAACTCCGCGACGTGGACACCGCGCAGGACGCGGCGCTGGTCGCGACCCTCGCCGCGGACAGCCGCTTCGCGGCGGCCCACCGTCGGCTCGCCGCCGCGGGTGTGCGGTGACCGGCGCCCACACCGGAGGTGGGGCGGTACGGATCCGCCCCACGGCTCCCTGGCAGGCCGACCCGTACACCGAGGCGCTGCGCGCGGGACGTGGCCCGCTCTTCCTGCGGCGTTCCGACGGCCGACTGCTGCCCCTGGAGGTGGAACGCTGGTGCGCGGCGCCGGACGCGGCGGACCTGACCGTGCTGGAGCGGTGTCGCGGCGCGGTGCTCGACATCGGCTGCGGCCCCGGCCGAATCGTCACCGCGCTGACCGCTCGACGCGGCACCGTGCTCGGCATCGACGTCAGTCCGGCGGCCGTGGCACGCACCGTCCACACCGGCGGCAGCGCGATGGTCGGCTCGGTGTTCGAACCACTGCCTCACGAGGGGAGCTGGGACACGGGACTCCTCCTCGACGGCAACATCGGCATCGGTGGCGACCCCAAGGCACTGCTCACCCGCGCCACTCAAATCCTCGGCCCGTCAGCCTCACTGATCGTGGAAACCGCGTTGTCGGACGGAGCCGGAGCCGAAGACCTGGACGAACAGTTCCAGGCACAGCTCGACAACGGCACGGGCGCGTCAGGACCGGTGTTCACCTGGGCACGGCTGGGAGCCGAAGCCCTGGTCCGCTACAGCCGCACCACCTGCTGGACACCGACGGAACAGTGGACGGCAGGAGGACGCTCCTTCGTCGCCCTACGGCGACAGAAACGAAACCTGCCCAACCTGCCCTGATATGGCGGTGGTTGGAGAGGTTCCAGGCTTCCGGGACGGCGGTACCACTGGCTGTCCACCTGCCTCCGCGGCGTCCGTTCATGGCGCCTTGGACGTTCTCCTGCCCCAGCCCCAACCCCGAGAAGCCCCAGTCGCCCACACAAGGAGCACCACCGGCCGGCGGCGCCGATCGGCGGCCAGGCGAAACCTGCTCGTCAGCCGCCCGACGCGGTCAGGAAACGTTCAGGTACGTCCTGGGAGCGTCGCCTCCATGACCACCAACACGCATGCAGCCCGGTCGTACTCCCGGCATCGGCGGATGGCGAACAAGGTTCCCGAGGTCACCCTGTACTTCTGGGTGATCAAAGTGCTGTGCACGACCGTCGGCGAGACCGCCGCCGACCTCCTGAACGCGGACCTGGGCCTGGGTCTGGCCACCACCTCGTACGTCATGGCCGGTCTGCTGGCCGTCGCTCTGGTCGTCCAGTTCCGCGCCCGGGCCTATGTGCCGTGGGTGTACTGGCTCGCCGTCGTGCTCATCAGCGTGGTCGGTACGCTGATCACCGACAATCTCACCGACAACCTCGGAGTCCCGCTGGAGACGACGACGGCGGTGTTCGCCGTGGCCCTCGCCCTCACCTTCGCCGCCTGGTACCTGAGCGAGCGGACTCTGTCGATCCACACCATCCGGACCGGCCGGAGGGAAGCCTTCTACTGGCTCGCGATCCTGTTCACGTTCGCCCTCGGCACCGCGGCCGGGGATCTGACCGCCGAGCGTCTCAACGTGGGGTACTGGCTGTCCGCCGTCCTCTTCGCCGGTCTGATCGCCCTCGTGGCCCTCGCGCACCACTCGCTGGACCTCAACGCCGTGTGGTCGTTCTGGATCGCCTACGTGCTGACCCGGCCGCTCGGTGCCTCGCTGGGCGACTACCTGTCCCAGCCACGGGCCGACGGCGGTCTCGGGCTCGGCGCGGTCGGCACCAGTGTCCTGTTCCTCGCGGTCATTCTCGGTCTGGTCGTCTTTCTGTCCCGCACCGAGCGGGACGTGGCTGTGGCGGAGCCGATCAGCCCGCGGGCAGGCTGACGGCGAACGAGGCACCGGGGCCCACACCCGAGAACGTGATGTCTCCGCCGGCGGCGCGGGCGAGGCGCCTGGCCAGCGCCAGGCCCAACCCCGCGCCGTCGTGACCGTCGCCGGGATCCGCGCGGCGGCCGGGCTCGAACAGCGAGGACCGGAACTCTTCGGGGACCCCGGGCCCGTCGTCGACGACGTACAGCGTGATCCGTCCGGCGCCCGCCGCACATCTGACGGTCACCGCGTGCCGGGCGTAGCGGCGCGCGTTGTCCAGCAGGGGCGTCAGAATGCGCTCGGCGACCTCCTCCGAGACCCCGATGTCCACCCGGTCTCCCCAGATCGTCACTGTCGGGGAGCCGGGGCCCTCGGCGCGGTCCCGTGCGAGCAGCCGGTGGATCAGATCGGGGAAGCGGCAGCGGCCGGGAGCCGGCGACTCGCGGGTGCGGACCTCGGAGAGCAGGAAGTCGCAGATCTGCCGCATCGTCGCCGCGGCGTCGGCGATGGCCTCATGGGAAGCCCGCTGCTCGGACTCTTCGCGGGGCCGGAGGTTCAGCCAGTCGATTTCGGCGGTGACGCGGGCCAGCGGGGTGCGCAGTTCGTGCGACAACTCGGCCGCCTGGTGCTGTTCGTGACGCAGGACGGCGGCCAGTCGGTCCAGCAGGACGTCGAGATTGGCGGCGAGTGCGGCGAGTTCGGCGGGCCGTCCGGCGGAGCCGAAGCGTTCCGGGGCCGCGGACCCGCTCCATCGGGCGGCCTGGTCACTCATCACGGCGACAGGTCGCAGAGCGTGCCGGACCACCAGCCGGGTGAGCAGGTAGCTGCCACCCAGCAGGGCCACGGCCAGGGCGGTGGACGCCACGAGCGCCGTATCGGCCGTACTGCGGTACGGGTCCAGGCTCACCGACGCCACGACCGTCCCCGCCTGGCCCGAGCCGTCCGCCTTCGCGACGGGGAGCGCGTACAGCCGCCAAGGCCCGGGGCCCGGACTGTCGGCGAAGACATGGCTCTTCCCAGCCAGCAGATCCGCCTGTCGCCGCAGTGGGCCGGACGCGCCGGAGGGCTTCTCGACGGCCTGTCGACCTTGATAGATCCAGACACCGGTGTCCAGAGCCTGGTCCTGTGCGGGCTCCCGCACGACGAGTCGGCCGTCCGGCCGGGCCTCGACAGTGGCGCCGACCGCTTCCGCGCGGGTGCGCACCACGTCGTCGGCCTGTTGGCGGAGCCGGTTGTCCAGGGCGAGGTTGAACGCGGTCGTGAGGACCGCGATCCACAGGGCGCCGGCGACCAGCGCCATCAGCGCGAGACGGCCTCGCAGGGTGGGTGCCGCACGGAGGCGTCTCATCCGAAGCGGTATCCGATCCCTCGGACCGTATGGATACGGTGCGGACAGTCCGCCTCGCGCAGCTTCCGCCGCAACCTTGCAAGGTACTGGTCGAGCGTGTTGTCGCTGACCTGCGCGCCCTCCGGCCAGCCTGCCCGCAGGAGCGCTCGTCGGCGGACGGCTGCGCCCGGCTCCGCCATCAAGCGGGCGAGGAGACGGAATTCGGTGGGCGTGAGGGCGACAGGGCGGTCGTGGACGCTCAGTTCGTGCCGGACCGGATCGAGGCGGAGGGCCCCCGTGCCGTCGGTGACGACCTGCGACGGGCCCACCCGGCTGAGTACCGCGCGCAGCCGCGCGGCCAGTTCGCTCAGGTGGAAGGGCTTGACCAGATAGTCGTCGCCGCCGGACGCGAAGCCGGAGAGCCGGTCCGTGAGGTTCCCGCGGGCGGTCAGGAAGATGACCGGGGCGGTGATGCCCGCACCGCGCATGGCCTGGCACACGTCCCGGCCGTCCGAGTCGGGCAGCCCGATGTCGAGCACCACCGCGTCCACGGACCGGTCGACCGTCCGCAGGGCGACGGCGCCGTCCGGGGCGGTCACGACGTCGAAGTCCTCGTCGCGCAGGCCGCGGGCCAGCACGTCGCGAAGGCCGTGGTCGTCCTCCACGATCAGAACGCGGGCGAGTGTCACCATGTCAGTCCCACTCCTGGATCAGCGGCGGACGGGGCGGCGAACAGCGGGGGCCGTCGACGCGTGCTTGGCCCGAGGCCGGTACGGGCCCGTCCTGCGCCCGACACGAAACGTCGTCGGTCATCCCTCTGCGGGCCGGCAGGGTGAAGCGGGTGGGTGCCCGTCGGGTCGGACTGAGCCGTGCCCCCGTGCTGTCGACGCGATCGGCGGTGCGGGGGAGCCCGATTCCCCGTCCCGGCCCGATGGTGGTGCCGCGCTCGAAGAGCGCCGTCGCGTCCGTGGCGAGGCGTCCCTCGTCGACAGCATCGCCGGCCAGGACGTCGCCGGTCTCCCGCAGGGTCACCGCGACGGTTCCCCTGCCGTGCCTCCGTGCGTCGCGCAGGAGGGTGTCGGGGACCTGGGCCGTGGTCGGGCCGGGGACGGCCGGCGCGGCGGCCGTCCGGTCGATGACGGGTTCAAGGCGGCGGCCTCCCTGGACGGCGTGCGGCACGGCCGACAGGGCGAGGGCGACGGCTGCCGCCACCAGGGCCACCCGGACCACACGCTGTCTCATGGGGTACATCATGGGGCGCTTCACGGGCGTGGCCGGTTCACGCCGTGCGATTTCACCAACGCCGCCGAATGTTGTCCTTGACGGCGTCCCGGATCGGGGTGGATCCGGGACGAGCGACGTTCCGGTCCTCAGGCGCGAAGTCCCAGGCGCCCGCGCGTGCCTGTGCGAGTACCGGCAGCCGGTCGTCACAGCGGCCTGACCGACACCCCGGCGCACGGGACGGCTCGGTGGCCCGGCATCAGGTGGAGCGCGGCCTTCCCCGGCCAGGTCATCGCGGGCAGCTTCGTCGTCGACACGAAGCTGCCCGCCTGAGCTCGCGTACGGCGTACGGCCCGCGGCGCACCACTTGAGCGGCGCGTTCGTGGTCCCAGGTGGGTGACATCGGCTCGATGATCCCCTCGGAGTCGATGGGCGAGGTGCTCGACCGGCCGCCGGCCGCCGGTCAGTGCTGGTCGAGCAGTCGCTTGGAGCTGTGCCGGAAGGCCCGGATGATGACCAGCGCGGCCAGCACCGTCAGCGGAGTACCCATCGCGATCTTCGCGAACGCCAGCCAGCCGGTGAAGTCATGCATGTAGAGCCACTGCTTGACGACGAACCGCGCGCCGAACACAATCGCCGCGAAGAACGTGGCGATGTCGTGTGCCCGCAGCACCGATCGGTCCTCCCGCCAGGCGTGCGTACCGTGGTGCATGGCGTTCCACACGACCCCGGTCAGTGGCCGACGCGCAAGGACCGAGCCGAACGTGACGACGAAACAGGCCAGAGCGACCCAGATGCCGAGTACGAAGAAGTCTTTCGCCGACCCGGTCCAGGCGGTGATGCCCGCGGCGATCGCGATGCCGGACAGTCCGCCGACCGCGGACGCGAAGCGTTCCCCGCGCAGCATCCGGAACGCGGTGATCGCCAGCCCGGTGACGACCGCAAGCGTGATGGTCACCGACAGCGACAGGAAGGTGTTGGCCATGACGAAGATCACGACCGGAATGGTCGAGTAGACGAATCCCATCGGACCACCCATGGCGTCGAGCACCGTGGGCTTCGGATCGGCCTTCGGGTCGACGGTCGGCGGTGTCGAGGGCAGCGCCGTGTCCGGGGCCGCGGTCGCGGTGGCGTTTGCGTGGTATTCGTGGGTTCCGTCGCGGTCCCGGTCCTCATTGGCGGCTGTCATTGCGTTCTCCTGAGCAGTTGATCTCATCGGTGGTTTCCCGGTTTTCGTCCGACCGTGCGGTCCACTTCGTACCCGCCGGAGGCTTCATCAGGCAAACGAAGTTGCCGTCACGTCCAGTTGTGCGGGTCGTACGAATCGCTGAGGGCGACAGCGAGGGTGCGTCAAAGGGGTTCGGCGGATTCGGCACCGCCGGGAGCGTCGGGGCAGTCGGTCCTGACCACGCTCCGCCGTGCCCCCGCCGGAGCCCCGGGGCAGCTGACGTGCTCGAACCGCTCCAGGACCTCGCCGACGCCGTGGCCGACCGACCGCTACCCCCTCGTCGTCGACGGCCTGGGGCGCGTGGTGACCGCACTGAGCCTGGACCTTCCCGCCCGTCCGTACCCTGGCCACCGCTCCGGCCCTCGGTATGCCCCACGGCCCCGCTGTCCGCGGCTCCTACGACCGGCCACCCGCGCCGGAGTCCTTCACCGGTGGATGCCGTCGTCCTCGTACCGTCGACCACGCGGGGTGGCGATCGCGTCGAGCGCCGCCAGGCAGGCGGACACGAGGCCCTTCGGCTTCCGCTCCTACGGCGACGGTCCGCTTCACCATGGCGAAACCGCTCACTTCACCGCTGCCGACGGAGAGGGCCGTACCGTTCCCCCTCTTGACAGCCGCTCACCTCGGGGTGATTAGCTGTGAACTCCCTGTCGTGGACATGCTCAGGAGGACCTGATGCGCCCCACCCGTTGGCTCGCAGGCATCGTTCCCCTCGGGCTCCTCGGCACACTGATCCTCGGGCAGGCCGCGACCGCCGCCGAGGGCGTCACCGGGGTGACGGCCGATCAACCGTCCACGCTCGGCCGCCCCCTCATCGGCGGCGCCGACCCCAGCATCATCAAGGTCGGTGACCTCCATGTCTCCGTCAAGTCCGTGGACGGCGGCATCGCGGTGCGGTCGGCGCCCACCCTGGAGGGCGTCGCCACCGCGCCCAAGCACCAGGTGTGGCGGGACACCGGCAACCTCGGCGAGGTCTGGGCCCCGGAGATCGTGCACCACGACGGTCAGTACCACATCTACTTCGGCGCCGGCAGCGGTGCGGCCCACCGGATGTACCACATCAGCTCAGCCGCCCCGGACACCGGCTACTCCGCCGCCACCAAGGTCGCCCTGCCCGCTGACAAGTGGGCCATCGACGGAGCTCCCTTCACCTTCGGCGGCCAGCGCTGGTTCGTGTGGTCCGGCTGGTCCGGCGACACCAACGTCGAGCAGAACCTGTACATCGCCCGGATGAGCAGCCCCACCACGACCACCGGCGGCCGTTACGTCCTGTCGCAGCCGCGCGAGCCATGGGAACGGGTCGTGGGCAACCCCTACATCAACGAGGCACCCCAGCCGATCGTCGACCCCAACGGACAGTTGCACATCACGTACTCCGCGAACGGCAGTTGGAGCAGCCAGTACTGCATCGCCGACCTGCGGCTGCGGGCCGGCGGCGATCCCACGTACATCTGGGACTGGTACAAGAGCAACGGCTGCCTGTTCGGCTCGCACGCCTCGACCATGATGCCGGGCTGGGACCCCACACTGAACGTCGACGGCCCCGGCCACCACACATTCGTCCTGCCGCGCGGCGACGTCAACGCCGGGCCGCCGTCCGGCAACCGGTTCCCGACCATGTTCCACGCGGTCGCCAAAGGCACACCGTATGCGTGGTCCAACCGCTACTGGTACACCGGCACGGCCGTCTGGTGGGGCAACACCACATACCGCCGGGCCAACGTCCCCGGCGCCACCACCAACGTCGGGTACAGCCTCAAGTTCTTCGAGTGAGAACCGTCCCCGAACTCGTCGCGACCGCCACCGCGAGCCGCCGGCACGCCGCCACACAGCCACGCCTCCCGCCGCCTCGCAATTCGACCGGCGACCAACCGCGGTTGACGTGAGACCGAGCCACGGTGGAGGTGAGAAGTCGCCGTGGCGCTCGCCCGGTCGCTCCGTGCCCGTCGCTCCAGAGGTACACGCCCGGAACGCCACACGGGGGTCGCCGCCACCTGGCCAGGCGCACAGGCCGACCCCGGGACAGGCCTCGCGGGCCGGAGTCGACCCGGGCGCCGGAGCCGGGCCCGGTGACGGCCACGCGCGCCCAAACTCTTGACGTGCATCCGACAACGGTGCATTGATGTGGCCAGGCCCCCGGAATCGACGCGCACCAGTCCGGCCACGAATGGGAGCGCTCCCATGATTTTTGGAGGGCCGCCGTCCGCTCGCTCCGCATGCACGGGAAGGGACCTTGGATATGCGGAACAGCACAGCTCTACGGGCGCTCCTCGCCGTTCTCGCACTCACCGCCGCCCTGCTCACCGCGCTGGTCGCGCACCCGGGCACCACCGCGTCCGCGGCGGCCGATCCCGTACGGATCATGCCGCTCGGGGACTCGATCACCGGGTCGCCCGGCTGCTGGCGGTCCGTGCTCTGGAACCGCCTTCAGGATTCCGGTTACTCCTCGATCGACTTCGTCGGCACGCTCGGCCCGCAGGGGTGCGGGCAGCCGTACGACGGGGACAACGAGGGGCACGGCGGCTTCCTCGCGACCAATGTGGCCGCGCAGAACCAGCTTCCCGGCTGGCTCGACGCGACTCACCCGGACGTCGTTGTCATGCACTTCGGCACCAATGACATATGGAGCAACATCGCGCCCGACCGGATCCTGGCGGCGTTCGACACGCTCGTCGGCCAGATGCGGGCGAGCAACCCCGACATGAAGATCCTCGTCGCCCAGCTCATCCCGATGAATCCGAGTTCCTGCGCCGAGTGCGCCCAGCGGGTGGTCGACCTCAACAGCCGTATCCCCGCCTGGGCGGCCGGGCGGACCACCGCGCGGTCGCCGGTGGCCGTCGTGGACCAGTGGACCGGTTTCAGTACCGCCGCCGACACCAATGACGGCGTCCATCCCAACAGCTCCGGCGACGCCAAGATCGCCGCCCGCTGGTATCCGGCGCTGACCCCGCTGCTGACGCCCGGCACCTCGACACCGACGCCCACTCCGACCCCGACCGGTCCGGGTGGAGCCGGGTGCGGCGCGTCGGTCAAGACCGTCTCCGCCTGGCAGGGCGGCTACCAGGCGGAGGTGACCGTGGTGAACAACGGCGCCGCCGCGCTGCGAAGTTGGTCCGTCGGGCTCACGCTGCCGGGCGGCGAGGCCGTCACCCAGATATGGAACGGGGTCCTGACCGCGACCAACGGTGGCGCGACGGTCGGCAATGTGTCCTGGAACGGCGCGCTCGGCTCCGGTGCCTCCACGGCCTTCGGATTCATCGCCAGCCGGCCGGGGACCGCCACCCCTGCCGCGCAGGTCACCGGCTGCACCGCCGGCTGAGGCGCCGCCGTGCGCGGAACGTGCTCGGTTCCGCAGCGGCGTGGCCCCTCAACCCCGGCCTGACGCATCAGCACGCCCGCACCGTCCACGTATCCAGGAGACCCGTATGCGTTCACGATCCATGAATCCGCGACCCCCCACCCGGACTTCCCGGGCCACGCTCCTCGGCCTGCTGCTCTCCGTCCTCCCACTCCTCGCTCTGGGACTGACCGCCCCGCCCGCCCAGGCGGCCGTCCGGGCCACCGGTCTGCACATCAGCGGCGGACGGCTACTGGAGGGCAACGGCAACGACTTCGTCATGCGGGGGGTCAACCACGCCCACACCTGGTATCCGGGCCGGACCACGTCCTCGCTGAGCGACATCAAGGCCCTCGGCGCCAACACCGTCCGGGTGGTGCTGAGCACCGGCGATCAGTGGACCAGGAACGATGCCACCGACGTGGCGAACATCGTCGCGCAGTGCAAGCAGAACAAGCTGATCTGTGTGCTGGAGGCACATGACACCACTGGTTACGGCGAGCAGAGCGCCGCGGTCTCCCTCTCCCGCGCCGCCGACTACTGGATCAGTGTGCAGAGCGCGCTGACCGGCCAGGAGAACTACGTCGTCGTCAACATCGGCAACGAGCCCTACGGCAACACCAACTACGCGGGCTGGACGGCCGACACCAAAGCGGCGATCCAACGGCTGCGGAGCGCCGGTTTCGCTCACACCCTGATGGTCGACGGGCCGAACTGGGGCCAGGACTGGTCCTTCACCATGCGGGACAACGCGGCGTCGGTCTTCGCCGCCGACCCCGACCGCAACACCATGTTCTCGATCCACATGTACGGCGTCTTCGACACGGCGGCCGAGATCTCCTCGTATCTGAACAGTTTCGTCAGCGCCAAACTACCCATTCTGGTGGGTGAGTTCGGCCATCTGCACTCGGACGGCGACCCGGACGAGGACGCCATCATGTCCACCACCCAGTCGCTCGGTCTCGGCTACCTCGGCTGGTCGTGGAGTGGCAACGGTGGTGGTGTGGAGTATCTCGACATGGCCATCGGCTTCGACCCGAACGCGCTGAGCACCTGGGGCCGGCGCATCTTCCGGGGTGCCGACGGGATCGCCGCCACCGCCAAGCAGGCGACCGTGTACGGCGGTTCGTCCGGCGGGGACACCACGGCGCCCACCACCCCGGGGACTCCGGGCGCCTCCGACGTGACCGCCTCCTCGGTCACCCTGTCCTGGGCCGCCTCCAGCGACGCGGTGGGGGTGACGGCGTACGACGTGGTCCGCGTCAGCGGGGCGGCCGAGACGAGCGTGGCGTCCTCGGCCACCGCGTCGGTGACCGTCACCGGGCTGTCGGCCGCCACGGCCTACGACTTCGCCGTCTACGCGCGGGACGCGGCGGGCAACCGGTCGGCGCGGTCGGCGACCGTACGGGTGACCACCGCGCCGGGCGGCGGGTCGACGGCCTCGTGCGCGGTCGCCTACACGGTCAGCGGTCAGTGGAGCGGTGGGTTCCAGGGGGAGATCGTGATCCGCAACACCGGCAGCTCCACCGTCAACGGCTGGACGCTCGGCTGGACCTTCCCGAACGGGCAGCGGATCACCAATCTGTGGGGCGGTACCGCGTCCCAGAGCGGGTCCGCGGTCAGTGTGGCCGCCGCCTCCTACACGGCGGTGATCGCACCGAACGCCACGGTCGCCGTGGGGTTCACCGCCTCATGGACGGGGACCAACGGGAAGCCCGCGGCCTTCACGCTGAACGGCGCTTCCTGCGGCGTCGGTTGACGGGTGTCCGGGTGACGGCTGCCGGCCGGCCGCCTCGACCAGCAGCCAGCCCACGGCCGTCATGGCCACGGTGATCGGAGCGGTGACCGGAACCGCGACCAGTACCGCCGAGTGTCCCTCCAGCAGTCCGGCGAAGCCGACGACCGACAGCCCGAGCACACCGAACAGGGTGAGTGTGACACCGAGGGCCGCGCCAGGGCCGCCCCACCGGACGGTCCGGGCGGGCTCCGCGGTGGTTCGGGCGGAAGCCGCGGCCGTACGGGGGCCCGCCGGGCCCGGCGGGCGTTCCGCCGCGCGGAAGACGGCGACCAGCAGCGCGGTGAGCAGGGCCGCCGCGGCCACCCGGACCGGGGTCTGGGCCCACCAGGCCCCGGTCCCCGGCGCCGGGAAGGGCGCGCCGAGACCGAGGGCGAGCGCGTACACCCCGAGCATCGCCGTGAGATGCCAGAGGAAGGCGGTCATCGCGATGCCGTTGGCGGCGACGACCCCACGCCACACCCGGGGGCGGGCCAGCAGCCGGGCGGCGGGGGCACGGAGCAGTTCGACGGCGCCGACCAGCCAGATGCCGTGGCAGAGCAGGGCGAACGTCGGCGGGGCCATGTTGCTGATCTTCTCCCCCGGCATGCCCACCATGGAGAGCGGATACGGTCCGAGGGCGACCAGTGCGGTGGCGGCGACCAGTCCGGTCGCGGCCAGCGCGGCCGGCAGCCGGGGCGTACGCAGCCGGCCGTCCGCCCTGAGGAAGCCGAGTTGGTGGACGGCGAGCCATACGAACGCGAAGTTCAGGAAGGGGACATAGGGCACGGCGAGCGCGAAGCGCAGCAGGTCGACGGTGGCGGCGGCGAGGGTGAGCGCGCCGAACGCGGCCCATCCGTACCGCTCGTGAAGTCTCAGCAGGGGTGGGGTGAGCGCGACCATCGCCAGATAGATCCCGATGAACCAGAGCGGCTGGGCGACCAGCCGTGCCGCGATGTTCGCCAACTGATTTCGCGGAGCCAGTAGTTGCAGCGTGAAGGCCGTGGCGCCCCAGACGGCGGTGAACAGCATGACCGGCCGGAGCAGTCGGCGGAGCCGGGCCCGCAGAAAGGCCGCGTACACGCCCTGTCCGTCGAGCCGGCGGTGCAGTGAGCGGTAGGAGAGGGCGTGCGAGAAGCCGCCCACGAAGAAGAACACGGGCATGATCTGGAGCAGCCAGGTCAGGAGCTGCAGC
This sequence comes from Streptomyces sp. NPDC059092, assembly GCF_042756365.1. Taxonomy (NCBI): domain Bacteria; kingdom Bacillati; phylum Actinomycetota; class Actinomycetes; order Kitasatosporales; family Streptomycetaceae; genus Streptomyces; species Streptomyces sp. NPDC059092. The sequence continues at coordinate 50,143 of NZ_JBHZEJ010000033.1, read as the reverse complement.
GAGGGTTCGACCGCCAGCAGATTGCCGACCCCCGCGCGGCCGTCCGGGTCGACGGTCACGGCCGCCATCAGCCAGTGGCCGAGTACGACGGTGCCCAGTGAGGCCACGCGCAGCAGATCGATGTACCGGTCCCGCCCCGCTGGTGTCGCGGCGGCGAGGGCACGTGTGTTCAACTCCATGGCGTCAGCTTCGCGGCGCGGGCGGCCGGGCGGCACGGCCCCCGTACTCAACTCCGTTACCAGGCAACTGAGTACGCGTACTCAGCTCGGGGCCACGACGCGGGAAACGGGCCGCGCCCGGGGAACGGTGTGCGTTCCCCGGGCGCGGCTCGACGCGTGTTTTTCCTTGCCTGCGTGCCTACTTGAGCAGGTACGCCTTCAGGACGGTCACGTCGTAGGTGTTGCCGTTCTTGTCCGTCAGCTTCGCCTTGAAGGAGACCGAGGTGGCCTTCTTCGGGTGGGTCAGCGACAGGCTCTTCTTGCCGTCCTTCGCGGTGGTGACCGGCGCCTTGGTCCACTTGGCGCCGCCGTCGTAGGAGACCTGAACGGCGAGCGACTTGAAGCCCTTGCCGGCGGCGGGGCCCTGGATCGACAGCGGGACGGTGAGCTTCTTACCGGCGGCCGCGGTGCTCGTCAGGTCCAGCTTCGGGGCGAAGCGGACGGTGGAGAGCGGCAGGTCCACGACCGTGTCGGCGGCGGGCTTCTTCGAGGTGAATCCCCAGGCGGCGGTGAGCCGGCTCGTGACGCCCGCGACCTTGCTGGAGCGCGAGGCGTCCGTGCTGATCACGTAGCGGGAGGACTTCGAGGGCAGCGCGTCGGTGTACTGGCAGAGCGGCTCCTTCACGTCGACGAGCTTCTTGCCGTCGGCGCTGATAACGGTCTGCTGCTTGGTCACCGGCGAGGATCCGGTGTGCCCGGCGCCGTCGGTGAACTCCTCGACACAGACCTGCATCTCGTTGTTGAAACGCTGGGCGAGGTTCAACTCGTCCACCTTGGGGCTGAACACACCGACGTTGTACGTCTTCTCGTACGTCTTCTTCGGGGTGTACGTCCTGGCCGGGTCCGAGCCGAGGAACGCTTCGCCGCCGTCGTCCGTGCGGCCCTCCTGGCTGACGAGGAACTCCCAGGTGATGCCCTTGGGCGCGGTGACATACGTCTTCGCCGTGGTGGGCAGCGCGATCGGGGCGCCGCCCGTGCCGATGCCGTACGTCGAGGTGGACCAGAAGGGGTTGACGACGCCGTAGCGGTTCTTGGCGGAGGCGCCGATCTTCAGGTTGAGCAGGGCCAGTTCACTCATGGCCGTCTTGTGGGTGAAGCCGGTGTACATCGAACCGGCGCGCGTGTAGAGCAGGTTGTAGCTGGTGCTGCCCTTCTGCCATACGCCGCCGATCTGGGCGTCGAACTGCTGCTCGGGCAGCGCCGGGCCGACCTGAGCGCTCCTGATGCCCTTGAAGCTGTCCAGGAAGAAGGTGTAACCGACGCTGGTGTCGGGGGTGTTCAGGGAGTAGTTGACGGAGGCGCCACCGACCTTGGCGGACTCCGGGGCGGTGATGGAGACCGGCTTCGCCTTGCGGGCGTCGAAGGTCACCGTCCCGTTCTTGGTGACGGAGTACTTCGGCTGCGTCATCAGTGCCAGGTCCGGGTCGCCGCCGCCCGCCTTCGGGGTCTCGACCGGGGCGTCGATCAGGTACGTGCCCTTCGGCACCCGGATCTTGGCGGTGCCGACGCCGGGCGCGTCCTTCCAGAAATTGCCGTCGTGGCCGTAGACGGAAGCCGTCGATGCGGCGGGCTTGCCCTTGGTGTCGATGAACTTCAGGGTGAGGTCGTAGGCCTCGACCTCACGGTTCACACCGAAGGAGGTACGGACACTCTGGCCGCCCTCGGTGGCCTTGGCGACGAGGGCGCCGGAGTACATGCCGTCCAGGCTGCCGATCCGGGTGTTCGTGGTGAGGCCGACCTTCGCGGTGCCGCCCGCGGGCACGGTGACACGGTCGGCGCCCGCCGTGAAGAAGCCGGCCGGGGCGGGCTTGCCCTTGGGGCCGACGGTCTCCAGCGCGAGATCGAGGGTGACCGGCGTCTTGCCGCTGTTGCGGTAGGTGATCTGCTTGGTCACGGCCTTGTCGTCGGTGTGCGGCCACTGCTGGACGCCGAAGTTCACCGAGGTCTGCTCGCTGACCACGCTCTGGGTGATCGCCTTGGCCACGTCGGCGCGGCCGGTGCCCTGCTGGAACGCGGTCAGGCCGCTGCCGGGCTTCGCGGAGGCGGTCAGCGTCTGCTTGATCCGCTGCCCGCTCCAGTCCGGGTGCTGCTGCGCGAGGAGCGCGGCGGCGCCGGCCACATGCGGGGTCGCCATCGACGTGCCGGACATCGATACGTAGCCGTCGCCGGCCGGGTCACCGATCCGGCCCTGGGCGGCCTTCGCGGCGACGATGTCCACGCCGGGGGCGGTGATGTCGGGCTTGAGGGAGCCGTCGGCCGTCGGGCCGACGCTGGAGAAGTCCGCGATCGCGTCCTTGCGGTCGACCGCGCCGACGGTGAGCGCGGAGGCCGCGCTGCCGGGCGAGCCGATGGTCTCCGCGTCGGGGCCCTCGTTGCCCGCGGCGATGACGAACAGGATGTTCTTCTCCGCGGAGAGCCGGTCGACGGCCGCCTCCAGCGGGTCGACCTCCGCCGTGTCGCCGCCGCCGAGGCTGAGGTTGGCCACCTGCGCACCCTGGTCGGCGGCCCACTGCATGCCCGCGATGATGCCGGAGTCGTCGCCGAAGCCGCTGTCGTCGAGGACCTTCCCGTCGAGGATCTTCGCGCCGGGCGCGACCCCCTTGTACCTCCCGCCGGACTTGGCACCGGAACCGGCGGCGGTCGACGCGACATGCGTGCCGTGGCCGAAGTGGTCGACGGTGTTGCCCGAGCCGGAGAAGTCCTTCTCCGCGATCTCGACGCCCTTGAGGTCCGGGTGCGTCTGGTCGACGCCGGTGTCCAGGACGGCGATCTTCACGCCCTTGCCGTCGTAGCCGGCCTTCCAGGCGGTGGGCGCGCCGATCTGCGGGACGCTCTTGTCCAGGCTCGCGCGGCGCTTGCCGTCCAGCCACACCCGCTCGATACCGGTCGCCGCCGCACGGTCGGCGCCGCGACGCGCGCCGGGGGCCGTGAGCGCGTGCCACACGTCGCCCGAGTCCGTCTTCGGCGCGGTCACCGCCTCGCCCTTGACGGCGGGCAGGTCGCGGCGGACCGAGACGTCCGCGGCCGCGATCGCCGACTTCGCCCGCGCCTTGTCCTTCGTGTACGAGACGATCAGCGGCAGTGTGGAGCGGTGCGCGTCGTCGTACTTGTTCTTGATGAGCCCCGTGACGTCGAACAGCCGCCGGTCCAGGGTGCCCTGGGCGATCAGCGCGCTCGCGTCGGACGGTATGACGTAGGTGGAACCGTCGACCCGCCTGACGGATGTACGTATGCCCTCGCGCCCCTGCGCGGGCTCGACACGGGTCACCCGGCCCTTGCCGTCCACATGCACGCGGTCCCCGGTGATCAGGGTGACCACGGACGAACCGCCCTGTGCCTGGCGGGCCTTCGCCCCGAATGCCTGGGTGGCGGCGGCGTCCCCCGCGGTGTTCCCCGCCGCGCCCTGGCCGGCCGCGGCCGCCCCCGTCGTGAGTCCCGCGGTGAGCAGTGCGGCGACCATGGCCGCGCCGGCCCTGCGTGTGCTTCTGTGCAACTCTCCCCCAATGGCGAAGTAAAGATTCGACAAACCCCGGATCGGTTCAGAAGACGGGAGTTGGGCCTGCCGGGTTCACTCACCCGGTGCGCGGATCCGAGTTTTTCTCCGGTACCGGCGCGCACCACTGGCCCGCCCCGCCCCGTGCCCCTCCGCACCGGAACGCGCGGTCCCGTACCGTCCCCGTGCCCCTCCGGCACCGCCCCCGGCCCGTCCCCGTGCTGCTCAGGGCCTATGCCACACCCCGTCATAGGTCTGCACCCTGGGCCCTGAAGTGGGCCCTCGGACCCTGCCGTTGGGCCCGTGTTCATCTTTAGGCTACCGGCGCTCGGGGGAACGGCGACCGCATGGGTGAGGAGTACGGATGAGGCGCTCCCAAGGGGTGCGCGAGGGGCACGCGCAGGGCAGGCATCCGAGTTATGCCGCCTGTTCCCCCTGTCGCGACAGCAGAGGCCAGACCGGGATCGAGTATCTCGCCCTGCTCGGTGTGATGGTGCTGCTCATCGGCGGGATCTCGGTGGCGACGCTCTCCAGGGCGGAGAACGCGGGTCTGCAGTACGCCGCCTGCCGCGCCATGAACCCGTGGGGTGGGGCCGAGTCCTGCGCCAAGGTCGATGTCTCGGACGGAAAAGACGGGAAGGACGGCAAGGACGGCAAGGACGGCAAGGACGGGGACGGCGAGGACGGGGACGGTGGTGACGGCAAGGGCGACGATCCGGTCGTCCCCGTGGACGACCCCTTCCAGCCCGCCAAGTGCCTGCTCTCCGCCGACCAGACCAAGACCACGGTCGTGGTGCAGATCCTCTTCATCAAGATCAGCAGCTCGGAGCAGATCAAGGTCAGCCAGTGGTCGGACGGCACCGTCACCCTGGAACGTGTCACCGAGACCGGGGGCGGTGTCACCGCGAGCATCTCGGCGGGCATCCCGGGGCTGAAGGACTGGGGCGGCAGCGCCTCGCTGAGCGGCAGCTACATGAAGAGCAGCGGCGGCGGCGGACAGTGGCTGTTCAACGGGAACAAGAGCGACGACCCGCAGGCGGACCTGGAGGCGAACCTTGAGGACGCCAAGCAGTTCGCCGAGTTCCTCAAGGCGGCGGAGAAGTGCCAGAGCCGTCCCGCCGGGGCCCGTTCCGCCGAGCTGGGGATGATATGCAACGCCGGCGCGCAGAAGAAGAGGCCGGACATCGACCCGGAGAAGGCGCCGGACGTCGACATCACCAAGTCCTCCACTGAGCTGTCCGGCGGGGTGAGCTTCGGCAAGTCGTACGCCAAGGACGACAAGGGGGTCAAGGCGCTCAAGGACACCATCGCCAAGGAGGTCACCAAGAACAACCCGAAGGTCAAGGGTGAGGCGCTGGAGAAGCTCATCAAGGAGTCCCAGGGCAAGAGCGTCATCGGTTCGGCCAAGGACACCAAGGACGTCGGCAATGTCTCCGCCGACGGGCTGGCCGGGGCGATGAGCAACGATGTGGTGGTGATGCGCACCAAGACCGGACCCGACGCCGGGAAGATCACCTTCATCTACACGTTCTCCCTCAACGGTACGGTCGGTGCGGTCGCGCAGGCCAAGGGAAGCCGGATGCAGCAGATAGCCGTCACGTACGACGCCGCCGCCTACGACCAGGAGGAGGAGGACGATCAGCCGCACCACCCGGAGAAGCTGGTCATCACCTCCAGCCAGGAGAGCGGCGACGGCCCCGGCGTCCAGGTCGGCGCCGGCGCCAACGCCGGTCCGGTGACGATCGACGTCGGCGGCGGGGGCGGCACCATCAAGTCGCAGGTCCACACCGAGTCGGCCGAGGTCAAGCTCGACAACGACGGGGACAGCCAGGCCGTGGAGGACTGGCTGCGCGGGCGCGGGGACAACCCGGCCGGCAGGCCCATCCCCTCCCCCAGCTCGGCCGCCGAGCCGCTGACCGACGACGCGGGGCCGATCGACCGGCTGCTGCACGACAAGGGGAAGCTGACCCGGCTGGACTACGAGGCCAACACCGACTGGTGGAACGCCTCGCTCGGCATCGGATTCGGCGTCTCCGCAGGGCAGTTCACCCTCGGATTCAAGCTCTTCGGCATCGACATCACGCACGAGGAGCGCAACCAGAAGATCACCGGGAACCCGACCTACGCGACCGGTCCGCAGAGCGGCGGCGGACGTCCCTGGGTCCCGTTCACCAACTGCACGAAGACCACACCGATCGACTCGTGACGGCCGGTGACACGCCCCGACCGGGACCGAGGCCCGGTCCGGTACGGGGCGTTCGGGGCGGGCGGCGGTCCCGTCGCACGTGAAGGAGCCGGTGCCGGCCGGCGGCGGGTCTCAGGGCAGGACCGCGAGGCCGTCCAACTCCACCAGCGCCTGCTCGTCCCACAGGCGTACGACGCCGATCACCGCCATCGCCGGGTAGTCACGGCCCGCCAGTCCGTGCCAGATCCGGCCGAGTTGGGGCGTGTGCGCGCGGTACTCGGCGACATCGGTGGTATAGACGGTGACCCGGGCCAGGTCGCCCGGCGCGCCGCCGGCCGCCGCGAGCGCGGTCAGCAGGTTGCCGAGGGCGGTGGCGAACTGGGCGGGCAGGTCCGCTCCGACGATCCTCCCGTACGCGTCGAGCGCGGTCTGGCCGGCCAGCAGGACGATCCGGCCGCCGGTGGCGACAACGGCGTGCGAGAAGCCGGTGGCGGGCGCGAGGCCGGCGGGGTTGACGCGTTCCGGGCTCATCCGTACAGCTCCTTGGCGATGATCGTGCGCTGCACCTCGGTCGCACCCTCGTAGATCCGTGGCGCGCGGACCTCGCGGTAGAGGTGTTCCAGGGGGTGGCCGCGCTGGAGGGCGCGGGCGCCGTGGAGCTGGACGGCCGCGTCGACGACGTACTGCGCGGTCTCGGTGGCGTACAGCTTCGCCATGGCCGAGCGCGCGGGCACGTCCGGGGCGCCGGTGTCGTACGCACAGGCAGCCGCGTACACCAGCAGCCGCGCCGCCTCGGTCCTGGTCGCCATCTCCGCGACCTGGTGCGCGACGCTCTGGAGGTCCTTGAGAGGGCCGCCGAACGCGGTACGGGTGGCCGTGTGCTCCAGCGTCGCGTCCAGTGCCGCCTGCGCCATGCCGACGGCGAACGCGCCGACGCTGGGGCGGAACAGGTTCAGGGTGGTCATCGCGGTCCGGAAGCCCCGGCCCACCTCGCCGAGGACGTCCTCACGGGTCACGGGTACGGCGTCGAGGGCGAGGGCGCCGATGGGGTGCGGGGAGAGCATCTCGATGGGCGATCCGGTCAGCCCCTGGCGGTCGGCGGGGACGAGGAACGCGGTCACGCCCCGGGACCCCGGGCGCGGAGCCGGGTCCGTGCCGGGGGCGGAACCCACCGGGTCCGTGCCGGGGCCGGGACCCGCCGGGTCCTTGCCGGGGGCCGTTCGGGCGAAGACCGTGTAGAAGTCCGCCTCGGGCGCGTTGGAGATCCAGCGCTTCTCCCCGGTCAACCGCCATCCCTGGCCGTCCGGTTCGGCCCGCAGCGCGAGCGCCGCCGCGTCCGAGCCCACGCCCGGCTCGCTCAGCGCGAACGCGGCGACCGCGCGCCCCGCGCACACCTCCGGCAGCCACCGGGCGCGCTGCCGTTCCGTACCGGCCAGGACGACGGGGTACGTACCGAGCCCCTGGAGCGCGAGCGCGGTCTCGGCCTCCGCGCACCCCTGGGCGAGGGATTCCCTGAGCAGGCAGAGGTCCAGCGCCGAGGACCTGAACACCCGCTCCAAGAGGCCGAGTCGGCCGAGTTCGCCCACCAGGGGGCGGTTCACCCGGCCCGGTTCGCCCCGGTCCGCGAGCGGGCGCAGCCGCCGCGCGGCCAGGGCGCGCAGCTCCGCACACCACGCGGTCTGTACCGGATCGAGCGAGAAAACAGGCATCCGGACCCACCTCCAGCACGCCTATGACGCGCCGTTGACTGTCGTCAACTTCACGATACGCTCGATGGGCGACCCCACACATCACCAGGGGGCGAACCATGGAGCTGACACCGTCCGCCCACACCGACACCTTCTCCCGCGGCCAACTGCCCCCGGCGGAGCAGTGGCCCAGGATCCTCCCTCTCCCGCAGGGGGCACACGCTCCCGAACGCCTCAACGCCGCAGTCGAGTTGCTGGACCGTACGGCCGACCGGTTCGGCCAGGACCGCCCCGTCTTCCGTACCGGGGCGGGCGAGGTCTGGTCGTACGGCGAACTGCGCGGCCACGTCGACCGGATCGCTCACGTGCTCCACGACGACCTGGGCGTGGTGCCCGGCAACCGGGTGCTGCTGCGCGGTCCGACGACGCCCTGGCTGGCGGCTTGCTGGCTCGCGGTACTGAAGGCGGGCGCGGTGGCCGTGACGGTGCTCGCCCAGCAGCGCGCGCCGGAACTCGCGGCCGTCTGCGAGATCGCCCGGATCGGCCACGCCCTGTGTGACGTGAGGTCGTTGGACGATCTGACCGGCGCGGGGGTGCCGGGCCTGCGGATCACGCCGTACGGCGGGGACGCCCCGGAGGACCTGCTGCGGCGGGCGCGCGCCAAGCCGGGGCGGTACGCGGCGGTGGAGACCGCGGCGGACGATGTGGCGCTGGTCGCGTTCACCTCGGGGACGACGGGACGCCCCAAGGGATGCGCCCACTTCCACCGCGATGTACTGGCGGTGGCGGACACCTTCTCGCGCGAGGTGCTGCGCCCCGAGCCCGGCGATCTCTTCGCGGGCAGCCCACCGCTCGGTTTCACCTTCGGCCTCGGCGGCCTGGTGATCTTCCCCATGCGGGCGGGCGCGTGCGCGCTGCTCCTCGAACAGGCCCAGCCCAAGCCCCTGTTGGCGGCGATCGGGGAGCACCGGGTGTCGGTCCTGTTCACCGCGCCGACCGCCTACCGGGTGATGCTCGACGTACTCGACGCGGCCGGGACGGCGCGGGGGGCCGGTGCGCGGCCGTACGACGTGTCCAGTCTGCGGCGGTGTGTCTCGGCCGGGGAGAATCTGCCCGCCGCGACCTGGCACGCCTGGCACCGGCGCACCGGGGTGCGGATCATCAACGGCATCGGGGCGACCGAACTGCTCCACATCTTCATCTCGGCGGCGGACGAGGCGATCAGACCGGGCACGACGGGGGTGCCGGTGCCCGGATGGCAGGCGCGCGTGGTGGACGGGGCGGGGGCGCCGGTGCCCGACGGGCAGCCGGGGCTGCTGGCCGTGCGGGGCCCGGTGGGGTGCCGGTATCTCGCCGATCCGCGCCAGTCGGAGTACGTACGGGACGGCTGGAATCTGACCGGCGACACGTATGTGCGCGAGGCCGACGGCTACTTCCGCTATGTCGCCCGCGCCGACGACATGATCATCTCGGCGGGGTACAACATCCCGGGACCTGAGGTCGAGGACGCTCTGCTGGCCCATCCCGAGGTGCTGGAGGCGGCGGTCGTCGGCCGCCCGGACGACCTGCGCGGCCAGATCGTCGCCGCGTACGTGGTGCTGCGGGACGGTGCGGCGCGCGACGAGGGGACGGCGGCGGCGCTGCGGGAGTTCGTCACGGCGCGGCTCGTGCCGTACAAGTGCCCGCGCGCCTTCGTCTTCCTGGACGCGCTCCCCCGTACCGCCACCGGCAAACTCCAGCGTTACCTGTTGCGCACCCCGGGGCCGGTCGCGCCGCCGGCCCCTGGCCTAAAGTGATCACGTGGCCGAACAGCACACCCCCCGATCCCTGATCGTCACCCTGTACGGCGCGTACGGCCGGGCGCCGGACGACACGCCGCTCCCCGTCGCGGAGCTGATCCGGCTGCTGGACGCGGTCGGGGTGGACGCGCCCTCGGCGCGCTCGGCGGTCTCCCGGCTCAAGCGGCGCGGTCTGCTGGTCCCGGAGCGTACGGCGGCGGGTGCGGCCGGCTATGTCCTGTCCGGCGAGGCGCGCCAGCTCCTCGACGACGGGGACCGCAGGATCTACGCACATCCCGCGCCGCGGCTCGCCGACGGCTGGGTGCTCGCCGTCTTCACCGTCCCGGAGGCCGAGCGCCACAAGCGTCATCTGCTCCGCTCCCGGCTGGGCAGGCTCGGTTTCGGGACGGCCGCGCCCGGGGTCTGGATCGCCCCCGGGCGGCTCCACGAGGAGACGCGCCACACTCTCGAACGACTCCAACTCGATCCGTACGTCGCCCTGTTCAGCGGCCGGCATCTGGGCTTCGAGGCGACGGCCGAGGCCGTGGCGCGCTGGTGGGACCTGAGGGCGATCGCCGCACTGCACGAGGAGTTCCTCGCGGCGCACGAGCCGGTGCTGCGCCGCTGGGAGAGCGGGGGCCCCTGGCCGGCCGAGAACGCGTCCCGGGACGCCTACCGGGACTATCTGATGGCCCTGGACTCCTGGCGGCGCCTGCCGTACGCGGACCCGGGCCTGCCGGCCGAACTCCTGCCGGAGGACTGGCCGGGGGAGCGTTCCGCCGAGGTCTTCACCCGGCTGCACGCACGGCTGCGGGACGCGGGGCTCGCGTTCGTACGGCCCCCGGTCAGCGCGGGGTGAGACGCGGCTTCGGAGTGTCGGTGCGGCCGGCCGGGGGCGGACGGCTGCCCGCCAGGTACGGGAGCGGCCAGGGCGCGCCGGGGCCTGTGTACCCCTGGGCCGCCGCCGCGTGCAGGGTCCACTGCGGGTCGTGGAGATGGGGCCGGCCGAGGGCGCACAGGTCCGTACGGCCCGCCAGGAGAAGGGAGTTGACATCGTCCCAGGAGGAGATCGCGCCGACTGCGACCACCGGGACGTTCAGGGTGTTTCGGATCAGGTCGGCGTACGGCGTCTGGTAGGAGCGGCCGAACTCCGGGCGTTCGTCCGCGACGACCTGGCCGGTCGAGACGTCGATCGCGTCGGCGCCGTGCGTGGCGAAGGCGCGGGCGATCTCGACGGCCTCCTCGGCGGTGGTGCCGCCCGGCGCCCAGTCAGTGGCGGAGATGCGTACGGTCATGGGCAGTTCGTCGGGCCAGTCCGCGCGGATCGCGTCGAAGACTTCGAGGGGGAAGCGCAGCCGGCCCGCCAGCGAACCACCGTACGCGTCGGTCCGCCGGTTGGTCAGCGGGGAGAGGAACTCTGACAGCAAGTAGCCGTGCGCACAGTGGAGTTCGAGGAGGTCGAAGCCACTGCGCCGGGCCCGGCGGGCGGCGGAGGCGAACTGCTCGCGCACGGTGTCGAGTTGGCGGATGCTCAACTCCTTGGGGAGCTGGCTGACTCCGGGGCGGTACGGCAGCGGTGAGGGGGCCCACACCTGCCAGTTACCCGTCGCCAGCGGCTCGTCCATGCCGTCCCACATCGGCCGGGTGGAACCCTTGCGGCCCGCGTGGCCGAGCTGGATACCGATGGCGGTGCCCGGGGAGGATTCGTGGACGAAGTCGGTGACGCGGCGCCAGCCGTCGCCCTGTTCCCGGGTGTAGATCCCGGTACAGCCCGGGGTGATCCGGCCCACGGGGCTGACGCACACCATCTCGGTCATGACGAGGCCCGCGCCGCCGAGCGCGCGGGCGCCGAGGTGGACGAGGTGGAAGTCGCCGGGCATGCCGTCGCATGCCGCGTACATGTCCATGGGCGAGACGACGATCCGGTTGCGCAGGGTCAGTCCGCGCAGCCGGAAGGGCGTGAACATGGGCGGGGTGCCGGGCGGGCAGCCGAAGTCCTCCTCCACGTCACGGGTGAAGCCGGGATCGCGCAGCCGCAGATTGTCGTGGGTGACGCGGCGGCTGCGGGTGAGCAGCCCGAAGGCGAACCGGCGGGGCGGCTGGCCGGTGTAGGTGGCCAGCTCCTCGAACCAGCGCAGGCTGGCCGCCGCCGCACGCTGGGTGGACTCCACGACGGGACGGCGTCGGCTCTCGTACGCGGCGAGCGCGGCCGGGAGGTCGGGCCGCTCCTCGATGGCGGCGGCGAGCGCCAGGGCGTCCTCGACGGCCAGCTTGGTGCCGGAGCCGATGGAGAAGTGGGCGGTGTGCGCGGCGTCACCGATCAGGACCGTACGACCGTTGCTCCAGCGGGCGTTGGCCACCGTACGGAACGCGGTCCAGGCGGAGGCGTGGGAGCGCAGCGGGCGTCCGCCGAGGGCCTCGGCGAAGATTTCGCCGCACCGTTCGGTGGACTGCCGCTCGTCGAGTCCGGCGAAGCCGGCGGCCCGCCAGACCTCCTCGCGCATCTCGACGATGACGGTGCTGTGGTGCGGGGAGTACGGGTAGCCGTGGAGCTGCATCACCCCGTGCGCGGTCTCGGCGATCTCGAAGCGGAACGCGTCGAAGGCGAAGTCGGCGGCGAGCCAGATGTAGCGGCAGCGATGGGTGGTGACGGTGGGGGCGAAGACCTCGGCGTGGGTCTCACGGGTGCGGCTGTGCACCCCGTCCGCGGCGATCACCAGATCGTGGGTCGCGGCCAGTTGGCCGGCGGGCGGGGCCTCCTCACGGAAGCGGAGCCGTACGCCGAGCGATGTGCACCGCTCGTGCAGGATCTCCAGCAGCCGGCGCCGGCCGAGGGCCGCGAAGCCGTGGCCGTGGGAGGTGAGCGTACGGCCGCGGTGCACGATGTCGATGGTGTCCCAGCGGACGAACTCGGCCTGGAGCGCCCGGTGGACGACGGGGTCGGCGTCCTCGATACCGCCCAGGGTCTCGTCGGAGAGGACCACTCCGAAGCCGAAGGTGTCGTCGGGGGCGCTCCGTTCCCAGACGGTGATCTCGCGGGCGGGGTCGAGCCGTTTGAGCAGGGCCGCCGCGTAGAGGCCGCCGGGCCCGCCGCCTATGACGGCGACACTCGTCACGCTTCGGGCGCCGGCCCGTGGGTCGGCGTTCCGGGTGCCGCAGGTCTCTGCGTTCGGCGTATCGGCATTCGTCGTGTCGCCGATCCCGCTGTCAGCGCTCGGTGTGTCGCCGTGCCGTGGGTCGTCGGCCCGCGTGTCGCCGTGCCGTGGGTCGCCAGCCCGTGTGTCGCCGTGCCGTGGGTCGCCAGCCCGTGTGTCGCCGTGCCGTGGGTCGCCAGCCCGTGTGTCGCCGACCCGCGTGTCGCCGTTCCGTCCTGGTGCCGGACGCGGCCCTCCGGAGCCCGTGCTCCCCTCCATGGCCAGCTCTCCCCTCCCTGGTCAGCGCCCCTGCCACCGCGGGGGCCGCTTCTCGGTGAACGCGGCGTGGAATTCGGCGTAGTCCTCGCCGTGCATCAGCAACGCCTGGGTGACGGCGTCGAGTTCGACGGCCGCGGCGAGCGGCATGTCCAGTTCGGCGGTGAGCAGCGCCTTGGTCTGCGCGTACGCCAGCGCCGGGCCCGAGGCGAGCCGTCCCGCCAGTTCGGCGGCGCGTGTGCCGGCCTGCCCCTCTTCGGTCAACTCGCCGATCAGGCCGATGCGTTCGGCCTCGGAGGCGCCGACGGGTTCGCCGAGCATCAGCAGCCGGGTCGCGTGGCCGAGGCCGACGACGCGGGGCAGCAGATAGGCCGCGCCCATGTCGCCGCCGGAGAGCCCGACCCGGGTGAAGAGGAAGGCGAAGCGGGCCGAGGGGTCCGCGATCCGGAAGTCGGCGGCGAGCGCGAGGACGGCGCCCGCACCGGCCGCCACCCCGTGCACGGCGGCGATCACCGGGAAGGGGCACGTGCGGATCGCCTGGACGACCTGCCCGGTCATCCGGTTGAAGTCGAGGAGCCGGGCGGTGTCCATGCCGAGCGTCGCGCCGATGATCTCGTCGACGTCGCCGCCCGAGCAGAAGCCGCGCCCTTCGCCGGCCAGCACCAGGGCCCGTACCGAACGCTCCCGGGCCAGCTCGGCCAGCAGGTCGCGCAGATCCGCGTAGGCGCCGAAGGTCAGCGCGTTCAGCTTGGCCGGGCGGGCGAGGGTGACGGTGGCGACCCCGCCGTCACCGCGCGTGAGCCGTATGTGGCGCCAGTCCTGGGTGCGGGGCGCGGAACCGGAGAACGGGCTCATGGAGCGGCCTCCCTCGGCGAGCGCTGTGGGCGCGCGCGGCGGCGGGACACCACCGGTGTACGGCCCCTGTCACAGCCTCGCCACGGAACGGTATCACTCGTACGTGACTGCCGTCACGAGTACGCGATAGACCTGTGACGTGATCGCGACATGCCTCACGTAGGCTGCCAAAGGTCCCGGGCGACACAGGACATAGGTCCCCAAGTCCGGCAGGCCGCCGCCCCTTGTTAACCTGCTCACGCTCCGTATGGTTGAACGCGATAGCACATACCCTCATCCCCACCCCGGCCCCCGCCGTGCCCCGATCGGACCGCCCCCCATGCCAGAAGCCGCCGGCTCCTCCCCCTGGAGAGTCACGCTGCCGCACAGCGTCGAAGCTGTGCCGCTCGCGCGCGCCCTGGTCCGTTCCGCGCTGGCGCATCTGGCCGAGCCCACCCACAGCGACACGGCGGAGCTGCTCACGGCGGAGCTGGTCGCCAACGCCATCCAGCACACCGACGGCAACGAGCCCATCGAGCTGGTCGTGGAGCTGCTGCCGACCGGCTGCCAGGTCGAGGTGCACGACTGCGACCCGGCGCCGCCGGGCAATCTGACGCGCCCCGGATCCATGCCGGACCCCTGGCAGGAGGACGGCCGCGGCCTGCTGCTGATCAGTACGCTCAGCGCGGCCTGCGGCCACCGCGCCACGGACCAGGGCAAGGCGGTCTGGTTCACGCTGCCCGCCGTCTGAGCCGGCGGGCGGCGCCCGGGGCGCCGCGTCCCCGGCCGATGTCCCTCTAGCCCTCGGCCTCGGCCAGCGTCGCGACCAGGACCGCCTTGATCGTGTGCATCCGGTTCTCGGCCTCGTCGAAGACGACCGAGTGCGGCGACTCGAAGACCTCGTCGGTGACCTCCAGCTCCGTCAAGCCGTGCCGCGCGTGGATCTCGCGGCCGACCGTCGTGCCCAGGTCGTGGAAGGCCGGCAGGCAGTGCAGGAACTTCACGTCCGGGTTGCCGGTCGCGCGCAGCACGTCCATGGTCACGGCGTACGGGCCGAGCGCGGCGATCCGCTCGTCCCAGACCTCCTTGGCCTCACCCATCGACACCCACACGTCCGTGACCACGAAGTCCGCGCCGGCCACGCCCTCCGTGACGTTCTCGGTGAGGGTGAGCCGCGCGCCGCTGGCCTCGGCGGCCTCACGGGCCAGGGTCAGGATGTCGTCCGCGGGCCAGTAGGCGCGCGGCGCGACGATCCGTACGTCCATGCCGAGGAGGGCGCCGGTGACGAGATACGAGTTGCCCATGTTGAAACGGGCGTCGCCCAGATAGGCGAAGGCGATCTCCGGCAGCGGCTTGGCGCTGTGCTCCGTCATCGTGAGCACATCGGCCAGCATCTGCGTGGGATGCCAGTCGTCCGTCAGACCGTTGAAGACAGGGACGCCCGCGTACGCGGCCAGCTCCTCGACCGTCGCCTGCTCGGCCCCGCGGAACTCGATGCCGTCGAACATCCGGCCGAGGACGCGGGCCGTGTCCTTCGCGGACTCCTTCGAGCCGATGTGCGAGCCCGCCGGGTCGAGGTACGTGGTCGACGCGCCCTGATCGGCCGCCGCCACCTCGAAGGAGCAGCGCGTACGCGTCGACGCCTTCTCGAAGATCAGCGCGATGTTCCGGCCACGGAGCCGCTGCACCTCGGTGCCCGCCTTCTTCGCGGCCTTCAGCTCGGCGGCCAGGTCGATGAGGCCGCGGAACTCCTCGGCCGTGAAGTCCAGCTCCTTGAGGAAGTGGCGGCCTTCGAGGTGTATGGCCATGGTGGCTGCTCCTGGGCGCGAGTCGTGAGTGGCGTATGCGTGGACAACGAGGGGGAACGCCGGGAACGCCCCCTGCCGGACATTCCGGAGACTGGAACTCTATACGATGACCCGTATTGCTATACAGGCTGCCGTGCGGGCAACCCGCTCCGCTACACCGCGTCACGCTCGACCGGGCAACTCATGCAGCGGGGACCGCCCCGGCCCCGGCCCAGCTCACTGCCGGGGATCTCGATCACCTCGATGCCCTGTTCGCGGAGATGGGTGTTGGTCGTGACGTTGCGCTCGTAGGCCACGACGACACCGGGCTCGACGGCCAGCACGTTGCAGCCGTCGTCCCACTGCTCCCGGGCCGCCGAGTGCACGTCCTGGGTCGCGGCCAGCACCCGGATCTCCGGCAGCCCCAGCGCCGCCGCGATCGCCCGGTGCATGTGCTCCGGCGGATGGTCGGTGACCTTCAGCTCCGTACCGTCACCGCCCGGTTCGATGGTGTACGAGCGGAGCATGCCGAGCCCCGCGTACTGGGTGAAGGTCTCTCCGTCGACCATCGTCATCACCGTGTCGAGATGCATGAACGCCCGCCGCTTGGGCATGTCCAGCGCCACGATCGTGGTGGCGGAACCGGCCGCGAACAGCCCGCGGGCCAGCATCTCGACCGCCTGTGGGGTGGTGCGCTCACTCATCCCGATCAGTACGGCGCCCGCGCCGAGGACCAGGACATCGCCGCCCTCGATGGTGGAGGGGTAGTCGTCCTGCCCTTCCGACCAGTGGTGGAAGGATCCGGCGGACGGCGCGGCGAAGAGCGGGTGGTGCCGGTAGATCGCCTCGAAGTGCACGGTCTCGCGCTGCCGGGCCGGCCAGCGCATCGCGTTGATGGAGACGCCGTCGTAGATCCAGGCGGAGGTGTCACGGGTGAAGAGGTGGTTGGGCAGCGGGTCGAGCAGGAAGTCGTCCAGCGCCATCACATGGAACCGGACCGAGGTCGGCTCCTCGTGCCGCTCCAGGAACTCCCGCTTCGTCACCCCGCCGACCAGCGCCTCCACCAGCTCGGCCGTCGGCAGCCCCTCGAAGATCTCCCGCAGGTGGTCGGTGGCGAGCGGACCGTACTCCTTCTCGTCGAAGACCCGGTCCAGTACGAGGCCGCGCGCCTCGGGCAGGTCGAGACAGTCGCCGAGGAGATCCCCGAAGAGATGGACCTGAACCCCCCGGTCCCGCAGGACCGCGGCGAACGCGTCGTGCTCCTCCTGGGCGCGGCGCACCCAGAGCACGTCGTCGAAGAGCAGCGTGTCCTTGTTTCCGGGGGTGAGGCGCTTCAGCTCCAGATCGGGGCGGTGCAGGATGACGCGGCGCAGCCGCCCGGTCTCGGAGTCGACATGGAATCCCATGGCTCCATCGTCGCCCGGTCAGTGGAACAGCGCTATCAGCAGAATCACCACAACCGCAACAAAGAGGACGACCATGCCGGCGAAGATGTTCCGGCCGTCCGGCGGTCGCCGCTCCGGCTCGCGCCGCTCCTCGCGCCCGCTCCCGCGCTCGCCCTCGGTACCGGCGGTGTGGTCGGCCCCGAAGTAGCCGGCGAGGCGGCGGAGGGGAGAGCCGGACGGCCGGCCCGGGGGCCGGCCGGGACGGGGCGGCTCGTACGGCGGCCGGGGCGCGCCGGGGCCGGCGGTGGCACCCGGGTAGGTCTCCTGCCGGGGCGGAAGCGGGGGGAGTGACGGCGGCGGTGGCGATGACGGTGGTGGCGGTGGCGGTGGTGCGTACGACGGAGCCGAGAGGACCGGATCGGGTGCGGTTTCCGCGGCTTCCTCGGCTTCGACCACGTGCCCGTACGACGGCGCCCGGGGCCCGGACAACGCGGGCCTGCCGGGTGTAGTGGATGTGCCGAGCCGCGTGGGCGGTAAGGGCGCGGCAGGAGTGGCACCGCTGTCGCGCCATCCGGCCCTGACGATCGCCAGCCAGACCTCCTTGCCCAGCCCCGGGGCCTTCTCCCCCTCCAGGATCTGTTCGACCGCGGCCCGGCCCGCGCCGATCGCGTCGCGGCTCAGCCTCGGCAGCAGTTCGAGCAGCCGGGCCTTGACCGGCTCGGCGCCGGCCAGTGGTCGCACCGTCCAGCCGTACAGCGCGGCGGCGTTGGCGGCGCGGGTCTCGCGGGACGGCAGTCCCACGGAGGCCGGCCATGGCCGGTCCCCCACGAACAGCTCCCTCTTGAGGACGGCCTCGCACAGCTCCTGGCGACGGCCCCGGGGCCACTCGGCGTACCGCGTGGCGATCTCCCCCACCAGGGCCGTGACCGCCGCGTAGTGCAGCCCGTCCTCCCCCACCGCCGCGACCAGACTCCTGCCGCTGCTCCCGCGCAGTGCGTCCTTGACGTTGCGTGACGAGGCGTTCGGCTCCTGGAAGGTGTGCAGCACGGCCAGGAGGTGGTCGAGTTCGACGGTGACCTTGCGGCGGGTCCCCAAGAACCTGGCCGACTCCGGCGAGACCGGCCACTCCGGCGGAACCGGCCGGAACATCCGGCGTCCCTGCCGTCGCGGTTCGGACACCTGCTGTACGGGCGGTGCCTTGGTGTACGAGGGCGTGGGCGGCGAGGAGGTACGGGACGGGCTCAGCGGCTGGTGGGCGGGGCGCGCCGCGTACCGGTCGTCGTGGCCGGGCGCCGCGTAGCGATCGTCAGGCCGGTCGCCGTACGAGTCGCCGTACCGGTCGTCGTACGAGTTGTCGTACCGGTCGTCGTGGCCGTACGACGGATCGCGGCGGTCGCGTTCGTACACGTCGCCCGGACCGTACGGGGTCCCCGGCTCCTCCGGGCGGTCGCGGTCGTACGGCACCCGTTGCGGGGACGGCGGGCGCTCCTGGTACGCGTCCCGTTCCCTCGGATCCCGTTCCCTGGGATCGCGCTCCCGCAGGTCCCGCTCCCGCGGGTCCCGTTCGCGTCGGCGCGGCTGCCACTCGGTCAGGCGTTCGAGCGCTTCCTCCGCCGTGTCCAGGAGTGTGCCGCCGGCGCCGGGCGGCCAGGGGCCCGAGATCCCCGCCAGGGCCCCGGCCACCTCGTACTCGCTGCCCTCACCGCGCCCGATCCGGCGCAGATAGTGCCCGACCAGTCCGGCCGCCAGCGCCTGGGCCCGGTCGTCGGTCCGTTCCTCGGGGTCCGTCCGCACCCGCTCCGTGGACTGCGGGGCCGGGCCCGGCCAGCGCCGTACGAAGACGAAGCGGGTCGCCGGGGTCTCGACCGTGTCGTGCGTCGCGAACGTCCACCCCTCGGGGAACAGCCCGCTGAAAACGCCGTACAGCCCCCACAGCATCCGGCAGGGGCCGTCGCCGCCGTGCCGGTCGAGCACCGTGAACCCCTGGCCCGGGTGGCGCAGCAGCTCCGCGGCCATCGTGGTCAGGGGCTCGGCCAGCTCGGGCAGCCCGGCGAGCAGGGCGCGCTGTCCTTGCTCGGCGGACGCCAGCAGCCCCGCCACGCGCACCTGTTCCAGCGCTCCCCTGACCCTGCCCAGCGGCAGTCCGCCGCCCTCCCACTCCCAGTCGTGCAGCCCGAGGCAGGTCTCGGGGTCGAGGGTCTTGGCCGGGCCGAACAGCGCGTGGCACACCGCCCCCGAGCGCCCGTCGAGGTCGAGCACGGGGGCGCGGCGCACGAGCAGCACCCGTCCCCGGCTCTCCAGTTTGACCAGGGCCGGGACCGTATCGGAGGCCGTGGTGCGCAGCAGCGGCGCGGCGCTGTTGAACAGGCTCTCGGCGGTGTCCCGGTCACAGGACCAGGCCACCGGGCCGAATCCGGTCGTACCGAGGCTGTTCTCGGTGTCCCAGCGGAAGACGATCTGGTCCACCAGCTCTTCCTGACGGGCGATCGGAGCCATCAGGTCCCCACCTCTCTCAGTTCCGCTCCGGGGAGGAGCCCGCACATGGCGAAGATCGACAACAGCGGTGCCAGGACCCGTCGTGGTCTGACGCCGTGGGGGTAGACGTCGCCGCGCTCCTGCGCCCCCGTCGCCGCCACGAAGTGGAGCGTGCAGCGCGCGCAGTCGTCGAACGGCTTCAGCCAGGCGGGGCTGCCGTGGTGCGCGACGAACGCGTAGGCGTCACGGCTCTCCGCGCGCAGGGTCTCCTCGTCCAGCTCCACGGGCAGGGCGCGGCTCAGCCAGCGGTCGGCGGACGGGTCGAAGCGGATCAGGTCGCTCTTGTTGAGGGCGACGGCGGCGGGCGCCTCGATGTGGGCGCCGAGCCGCGGGATCCGGTTGAGGACGGTGGTGAACGCCTCGTCGCCCAGGTCGCGCTGCTGGAGCCCGGCCCTCGCACGCACCGGATCGAGCGACGGCAACCGCAGGGCACGCAGCGGGTCGAGGACGAAGATGAAGGCGCCCACGCCCATGAGGAAGCTGGTCACCTCGCCGTTCTGCGCGAGGTCTTCACCCGCGAGGTCGAAGAAGACGACGGGCCGGGTGCCGGCGGCTCCCGTGACCAGCAGCCCGTCCGCGAAGTGCGCGAAGGATGCCTGCCCCGTGGATTCGAGCTTCTTCCCGCGGTGCAGCCGCTGGACCCGTTCCTGGAGGAACTCGCGGTGGGTGTCGGGGTTGAGGGGCAGGCACTTCAGTCCGTACGGTTCGAGGCCGCCCTGTTCGATCTCGCCGAGCATCGCGGCGAGCAGATGGGTCTTGCCGGCCGCCGAGCTGCCCACGAGGGCGATGGTGAGCGGTTCGCCGCTGTTGAGATAGGGGACGGGCAGATAGTGCGGCGCCCCCGCCGGGGCGTGCGGGCAGGCCTGGTACGCCTGGCGCAGCGCGTCCTGATAGTGCATGGGGCGCCGTTCCGCGCTGAGGTCCAGCGGTTTGGCCACCTTCTTGGAGTCGAGGGTGACCAGCCCGCTCTGGTCGAAGGAGACCGGGAGCAGGCAGTGCGGGCAGAGCGTGGGGCGGCGCAGCGGCTGCGCGGGGCGCGGGGCGTTCTCGACGGGCCGGGGCGGCGGGGCCGGGGCCGTGCCGGTCAGCCAGGAGCGCAGGGAGCGGCGCGGGGGCGGGGACTCGTAGTACGTCAGGTCCTCGGCCGTCTCCTCCGGTGGGTCGTCCCGCCCCGTCTCCTGGCGTTTCTTGGCGCGCTGGACGTCGAACTCGGCGCGCGCCCTGCTGAGTACGTCCGCGCCGCCGAGCGCCTGCGCGAGCGGGTCGGGGACGTTCAGGAGCCGCATCAGCTCACCGGCGGTGGGGCGCTGGTCGGCGCGCGGGGCGAAGGCGCCGCCTTCGTGGAGCGCCGCGAGCCGGCGGAACTCCCCGAGGTCGGCGGGTGGTCCGGAACCGGGCCCCGGGCGCCCCGCCAGCAGGAAGTAGACGAGCTGGGCGACGGACCACAGGTCGTCCCTGTGATCGGCCCTGCCGGTGCCCTCGCGCTGTTCCGGGGAGGCCCAGGGCGCGGCGCCGTACGCTTCCCGGGGCTCGTCGGCGCGCAGCGCGCCGTACGGCTCGGCGAGCCGGACATGGGTGCCGTCCCAGCGGACGGTGTGCGGGGTGATCGCCCGGTGGACCAGCCCCACCTCTTCCAGCAGGCGTACGGCGAGGACGAGTTGGGCGATCACCTTGCCCTGTTCCTCGACCGTGAGCGTGCCCTGGCGGCGGGCGATCGGCTCACCCTCCGGGACGCGGTAGAGCACGAAGGGCTCCAGCGCCTCCAGGTCGAAGCCGACCATGCGGGTGAAGACCTCGCCGTACCGCTCGGAGCCGTACCGCCGCTCCATCGCGACCCCGGCGCTCACCTGCCGCTCCAGTGCGCTGTACGCGGCGGGGTCGCTCTGAGCGCTGAACGGCAGCCGGTACTGGAGGACGCGCCAGCCCTCGCCGAGGGTGACGGGACGGGCCAGCAGCGGGGCGGATTCGGGCATCCGGAGGTCGGTGTGCAGCCGGGCGGCGAAGCGGACGGCCTCGCCGCCGTGGGTGAAGAACTCCAGCTCCAGGGAGTCGTCGTGCGCCCACGTACCGCCACCGCCCGCGCCCGCGCTTGCGCTTGCCGCGGGGGTGTCCCCGTTGTCGCGGGGGACCCGGCCCGGCTCCCTGGCGGTGGGGTCGTCGCCCTTCCTCGTACCGTCGTTGCCCGTGATCATGGCGCGTCCCTCTGCTCGGCCCGGACGGTCCTGACGATCTCTCCGCGCAGCGGAACCAGCCGCAGCACCCCCGCGTGCCGGCCGCCGGGGGTCCACACCACGTCCTCGCCCGCCCCGGCCCCGCTGTCGTGCGCGGAATCCTGTTCGGTGCCCCGGCGCATCGCCTCGGGGGCGAATCTGACCCGCCGTATCCCCATCGGATCCCTGGACAGCATCCTGCGGTCCTCGGCGGCGCACAACGGCACCGCCTCGTCCGTCTCGTCGGCGGTGGAGACCAGTCGTGCCGCGTGGTCGGCCGCCACGCCCAGCAGTTCGGCGGCCCCCGGGCGCAGTTCCGCGTCGCCGGCGAAGTGCGGCGCCGAGGTGGCGCCGTCGCGCAGCAGGACGGAGTGCTCCTCGTCGAGCACGTCGAGCAGCGGACGGCGCAGGGAGATCCGGCCCGCCTCGGCCGGGTCGCGCTCGACGACCGCCCACCGTCCGGCGAGGATTCCCCGGACGCCGTGGGCGAGATCGGCGAGGAGTGTGTCGACGAGGGCGGGGCCGCCGTCGCCCCACTCGCGCTCCAGCCAGGGCGGATCGGCCGGTGCGGCGGGGTGCCAGGGGTCCTCGGGGAGGTCGTACTCCAGCGGCGCCGCCGGTTCCGTACCCGCCACGCTGCCCGACCAGCCGTCGTCGGCGGAGCTGTCACCCCAACTGTCCCAGTTCCAGGCGTCGGCCGGCTGCTGAGCCGGACCGCCCCGGGCGAAGGCGTCCTCGGCGGTGGGGGGCGCGGAGTACGTGGCCCGGCCCGCCGTGGGTGCGGCTCTGCCCTGGGCGGCGGAGGGCGCGGCGGCGGTCATCAGCCGTTCCTCGACCGTCTCGGCGAGGCTCCGAACCATCAAGGAGACCGCGCGCGCCCCGTCCGAGCAGTGGTAGCGGGCGTCGGCGAAGAGCCAGTCGTGCAGCACGGTCTCGGTCAGCAGCCCGTCGATGGCGGAGAGGGCGTCCGCCGCGAACTCCGTCTCCGTGTCCCGCCACCACAGGTCGACGGCGGCCGTCCAGTCCCGCGCCACGAGCAGGCCGAGAGCGACGAGCGCCACGCCCAGCCCGGTCGCCCCCGCCCAGAGCGGCGGATCGAGCAGCTGCCCGGTCAGTGCGCCGCCCGCACCGCCCGTCAGGCCCGCGATCAACCGGAGTCCGGAACGGGTGCTGCCGCCTCCGTCGAGGCGGCCGTCGTAGGAGCGGCTGGGCCTGCGCCGCACCATGAGCAGGGTCAGGGCCGCCGCGGCGAACCCCACCGGCGGGCCCAGCACCCAGCCGAGCACCGGCCACAGGCCGGCGACGAAGGCCAGCAGGAAGACGGGCGCCGCATGGACGAAGGGCGAGCCCCGCACCGTGAAGGGCGGCGGCACGGCCAGCTCCGCCACGCGGCGGGCGGGGCAGATCTCGTCGAGCCTGGCCAGCCGCGCCGCACTGCCCGCCGGGGCGGACAGGTCCGAGAGCGCGCCGAGCCGGGCGGCGACGGAGCGCAGCGGCAGTCCGTACGCCAGCAGCCGTTCGGTGTACGTACGCAGGCCGGGGCCGACGTCGGCGCGGGGCGCCTCGGGGAGTTCCGGCAGTTGGACGCCCCGCTTGAGGAGCCGGCCACGCTGCTCAGGACGCAGCCGGTCGCCGCCCCCGTCGCTGAGGGCTCCCGCGATGGTGTCGCGGTACGTGCCGAGCGCCTCGGAGAGCGCTTCCAGCCGTTCGGGCAGGTCCACGGCGCGGTGGCGCGGGGTGAACAGGGAGGCGGGGCGCCGTACCTGTTCGTACCCGTCCTCGGCGTCCCGCAGCGCCCGGTCGCCGGCCAGCCGCGCCGCTTCGGCGGGTCCGCCGGGCACCAGGCAGGAGCCGTCGGCCAGGGTCCCCGACGGCACGTCGCCGAGGAAGCGGGCCAGTCCTGCGGGGACGGAGTCGCCCGCGCCGGCGCCCGGCGCCGTCGAGGCGGTCCACGCACGCGTGTCCGCACGCGCTCCGGGGGAACCTTCGGTGACGAGGACGGGCGCCGGAATGTCCTGGCCCGCCAGGTTCTCCAGCGTCCGCCGCCAGGCACGGGTCCTGGCCTCCTCGGTCAGATCGTGCTCAAGGACCTGGGCGGCGGGCACCGCGACGGCGTGCAGTACTTCGCCCAGCTCGCCGAGGACGGTGTCGAAGAGGGCGGTGCCGGCGAGCAGTTCGACCAGCGGGCGCAGCGCCTCGTCCGCCTCCTCGGCGTGCGGTACGGGTCCGCCGTCCCGGCCGCCGGCCCCGGCGAACACGTCGGGGATCCAGAGCACTCCGGCGGACGGCGGGCTCAGCGCGTGCGGACGGCGCAGGGCCCGGTCGCCCCCGCCCCCCTGGGCCAGACAGAGCACCTGGGCAGGTCCGTACGCGTAGAGCCGTTCGTAGAGGAGCTGGTGCGCGACGAGTTCGGCGGCGTCGTCGAGGACGAGGAAGCGCCGTACGTCCGACTGCCGCGTACGCGCGAGGGCGTCGTCCACCTCGCCGTGGAGGGCGGCGGGGGCGTCGGCCGGGTCACCGCGGTGGCGCAGGTCGAGGCAGACCACCCCGGCCTGGAGTCGGTCCGTGATCACAGCCGGGTCCCCTCCTGTCCGTCGTCGCGCCGCCGCGGCGCGCCCCGTCCTGCGTCGCCCCGCCCCGTATCGCCCCGCCCCAGGTCCCGCCGTCCTGCGTCGCGCCGTCCTGCGTCGCCGTGGTCGGCCTCGCTGCCGTCGGCGTCATCGCGTTCGCCGTCGCCCCACTCGTCGTCGTCCCACGGCTCGGCCCCGCGTGCCGGGACCGTCGTGTCCCCGCGCTCGTCGGGCTTCGGCTCCCGGGACCGGGCCGGCTTCTCGTACGGCGATCCCTCGTACCGCGATCCCTCGTACCGCGATTCCTCGTGACGGGACTCCGCGCGCCGGGGCTCCTCGTACCGCGGTTCCCCGTACGGCGGGTCCTCATACCGCCGTGGCTCGCTCCGCGTGTCCTCGTACCGGGGGTCGTCGTACCGCGACGTCTCGTGGCGCGCGTCGTCGTACGGCGGGTCCTCGTGGCGCGGCGGTTCATGGCGCGTGCCGTCGTGCCGAGGTTCCTCGTGGCGCGGCTCCTCCCCGTACCGCGGGTCTCCGTCGTACCGGGGCCGCCGCTCCTCCCGGCGGGTCCGCTCCTCCCGGCGGGTCCGCTCCTCGGGGCGCGGTGGCTCCTCGTGGCGCGGTCCGACGATCCTCGGCTCCTCCTCGCGATACTCCGTGGACGGCGCCGCACGGCGGTGGCCGTTGGCCCCGACGGTGGCGGTGGCGGTGGGCCCCCTTCCCGCCCCCGAGCCCTCGGTGTGACGCTGGTGGAGCGCACGCAGCGTGGGCCGGGTGGGCCGTTGCGCGCCCGGGAAGCGCAGGTCGAGCGCCCCGGCGAAAGTCCGCTCCCAGAAGTGCCGCAGCGGTACGAGCCATTCCTCGTCCTCGGCGGTGAACTGCCCCGACAGCTCGTTCAGCAGGCGCAGTTGGCGGGGCGCCACCTCGTGCACCAGCCTGCGGAAGAGGCGGGACGGCGGGACGGGCGTGTTCGAGAGGCCGGTGGGCTGGGTGCGCATCAGCCGGTCACAGAAGTCCTCGATGATCTGCCCCTCGTCCAGCAGGGCCCACTGCTCGTACGCGCGCAGCAGTCCCGCCCAGCTCGACACGTTTCCGTCGAACGAGTCCAGTCGCAGCGTCATCGTCGCGGAGTCGCCCTCCTGGAGCCGGATACGGATCAGCTCGGGTGAGGCGGGGTCCCCCTCGATGTCGACCCTGCCGTTCCACATCGCGCACAGCAGCCGGTGCAGGATGCGCCTGCGGTCCTCCTCCGTACTGGCGAGCCAGTCGTCGCGGTGGCCGAGGCGCTGTCTCCAGTGCAGGAAGTCGTCCCCGCCGGACGCCTCGCGCGCCTCCGCCCACAGCCGCAGCGCGTGCCGGACCTCGGAGACGTCGGTGAGGCTCATGCCGCTGCGGAAGAGCACGACCGTGATGGACTCCGCCTCCACGGCCCGGAACTCCGGGGCGATGCCCGGGTCCCTGGGCAGGTTCAGCTCCTGCTGGAGGTAGCGGGCGGCGCGCCCGTCGGCCTCGCTCTGCGGGTGCACGATGAGCACCTTCAGCGGGCCGCTGCCGTCCGGGGTGAAGCCCACCGGCAGCAGTCCGGCGAGCTGCGAGCGGAACTGCTCCAGCCAGCGGCTGTCGACGGTGGCCTCCGCGTCCTCGTCCCCGGCCGCGGCCCGCAGCAGCACCCCGAGGGAGGGCAGCAGGGGACGGTCGTCGAGCACGCTCGCCTCGCCGAACAGCGCCTTGACGCGCCGCTCCACGACCTGCTTGATCTCCTTCACCGCGGCACGCGGGGAGCGGCGTACCGCGTCCAGGGCGCGCTGCCAGTCCTCCGGCTGGACCAGCCTGTTCAGCAGCCCGGCGGCGTCGGCGTTCTCCGGCAGGCTCTCGTGCTGGGCCAGCCGGTCGAAGACGTCGTCGTAGAAGGCCCGGAGGTTGTTCTGCGGGGGCAGCAGGTACGACACGCCCGTACGGTCGTCGCGGTACAGCTCCTTGCGGCGCTCGGCGAACAGCTTGCGCTCGTCCTCCTCGTGCGCGCGCAGCGCCCTGACCAGTTCGGCGACCTCCTTCATGGAGCGCATCAGCGGCGGGCGCCAGCGGGACTCAAGCTCCTTCCAGCCGCGGTGCCACTGCCGGTTGGCCCGCCAGCGGTACCAGGCGTCCTGCTCGTCCACCGCGTCCTGGACGTCGGGGTCGCCCCAGCGGGCCGGGACCATGCCGCCCACCGAGCCCTTGATCCGGGGGATCGGCGGCGCGGAGGGCTCGACGCCCTCGGGGCGCTCCGGATCGTTCTTCCGGTTGTCCAACATCCCGGCGAAACCCGCCTCGGCGGGGCGCTGCGGGTGGCCCGGCAGCCCGGCGATCACCCGTTCGAGCCGGAACGGGCCGAGCAGGCCGAGCAGTTCGCGTGCGCCGGTGCCCGGCTTGAAGTCCTCCACCAGCCGGGGGATCTCCCGGTCCAGCTCCCGGTCGAGCCGGCCGAGCCCGTCCTCCATGTCGCCGATCCGGTCGCGCAGCGCCTGGCTGATCGCCCGGCTGCCCTTGGGCAGCGGGTCGGGCGCGGGCGCCTCGGGTGCCTCGCGCGTCCACAGGCGTCCGACGCCCGACCGGTCGAAGAGGTCCCTGACGAGCTGGGTGCCGTCCTCGTCATGCCGCCGGGCGTCCTCGGCCATGCCGCGTACGGCCTGGGCCAGCAGCCGTCCCGCGACGATCTCCGCGAGGTCGTCGACGGGGACGGTGAGGGAGGCCGCCAGGCTCGTGGACATGCCGCGGTAGCCGATTCCGGAGCGGGACGGGGTGGAGCGCTCCACGCTCTTGTTGACGAACCCGGCGGCGAACGACTGGTGGTCACCCTCCGCACGCCCCTGGGCGGTCTCGTCGCCGAGCTCCGTGCCGATCAGTGACAGCACCATGGCGGTGATGGAGCGGCGCAGGTCTTCGGGACGGATACCGGAGGGCCTGCTGAAGAGGAACGCGGTCTGTACCGTCGAGGGGCGCAGCGCGACGTAGCCGTCCCCGGGGTAGCGGACGCCGAGCGTGCCGCGCTGTCCGACGTCGCCGAAGTCGGCCTGCGCGTCGGGCACGTTCTGGTCGTCGACCAGCCGGGAGAGGTCCACCAGCGCGCGGGCCGAGTTCAGCTCCGCCTCCCGGCCGCCGCCCGCCTCCGGCGGGAACGCCGACGGCATGACGACCAGCGGATAGATCTTCACCCCGGGCACCTTGGACTTGCGGAACTCGTGCCCGATGAGGTGGAGGAAGTCGTAGAAGATGCCCGCGCCGGTGCCGCCCGCCACGGAGAACGCCACGAACACGTCGCAGCCGCGGATCTGCCGGCCGCCCATCTCGCGCAGATCGCCCGCCGAGTTGGCGATGGTGCCGATGGCGGCGCGGAGCTGGCGCAGGACCGGCTCCAGGCCGCTGCGCAGGGTCGCGAAGAGCGCGGCACGGCCCACCGTGGGGAGCTGTCCCGCGCCGGTGTGCAGCGGCGCCACGCGCGGCTGCCGTTCCTGGGACGGCAGCCAGTCGTGGGTCTCGTCGTGCAGGGCGACCCGGAGCATGCGGGTCACCTCGGGCGAACTGTCGTAGTTGGCCGGCAGCAGGTCGTGGATCACGCGCGCGGTACGGGCGTACGCCGCCGCCTCGGTGCCCTTGGCGCTGAGATGCGGCAACCGGTTCAGCTCGGACTCGCTGAAGTCGGCATACACGAACTGGAGGCAGTCCGGAAGCTGGAAGGGCGCGCGCCGGCCGTCCGACACCAGTTTCGTGCCGTCGGGGCCGCACAGCTCCCGGCGCAGACCGCGTTCCAGTTCGGCGCCGATTCTGCCTCCGGTGCCGCCCAGACCGACGAACAGCATGGGCTGGTAGATCTTCATGTCGTCTCCCGTAGGGCCGTCGCCGTCTCGCGACGACGGCCCGTCGTCACTCAGAACTCAGAACTCAGAAATTCGGGTCGAACCGGCTCGCGCCCGCCCGCCGCTCCCCCTCCCCTGAAGGAGCGCCACCGCCGCCCGGCGGTCTGCTGTCTCCCCCGGCGGGCGTACGGGGCGGCCTGACCCGGGCGCCGTCCCGGCCTCCGGTACGGTCCCTGTTCCCGCCCCGGAACCAGGTGCGGTCCCTGTCCCTGTCCCTGTCCCTGCCGCCGGTATGGGTACGGGTACGGGTTCCCCTGCCGTCCCCGGGCCGGCCACGGCCTCCGCGTCCCCGGCCGCCGGCGGCACGCCGGTCGTGGACCACGAGCTCCAGCCCGTCGCCCAGCGCCACGGGCTCCTCAGGCCGCAGCGCGCGCTCCCGGCCCTGCGGCGGCTTGAGCAGGAACTCCCCGGCCGCGGTGCGTCGCAGCCGATGGGAGGCGGCCCCGCTCGGTCCGCCGCGCTGGAGCGAGGGCGCCGCGCCCCTGGCCCGGTCGATCACGAAGTGGAACTCGCCGCCGGGGCTCTGTCCCGCCCGTACCGTCAGTTCGTCGGGCCGGACCCCCTCGCCCCGCAACTCCAGCTTCACACCGGCGAGATCGCGGCGGCGGCGCCGTGCCTCGTACCGCACCGCCGCGAACACGGCGAGGGCCAGCAGCACGCCGCCCGCCACAGCGACGGCCCACCACCACAGGTCCCACCAGGTGGGCACGGGGTCGACGTCGACCTCAAGGAACGCGTTGTCCAGGACGCGTCCCCCGTCGTCGGTGTCGGCGGCCGTGACCCGGGCGCCGATCTCGCCGGGTGCGGTGCCGGAGCCGATCCTGACCCGGAAGGGGACACTCCTGCCGGCGCCGGCCGCGACCTCCACCTCGGCGGGGCTGACCGTCAGCTCTGTGCCGGGCGGCTGATCGGCGAGGGCGAGCCGCACCGTACGCGTCTCCGCGCTCTTGTTGTCCACCTTCAGGAGGCCCGTGACCGTCCCGCCCGGGTGCACGGTGTCCCGCTCGACGGTGAGCGCCGCGGTGACCGGCGGAGGCCCCGAGGTGATGCGGGCGTTGAACGGCCGGTGGTCGCCCGTGACACCGGGCGCCGACATCTCGGCGGTCAGGGCGAGATCGCCGTCGGCGGTGGACGGCACGGTCAGCGTCCCGGTGAACCGGACGTCGCCCGCGTGGGCGTCCGGCGCCTTGCCGTCGTCCATGAGGGGCACGGACACCGGTGCGAAGCCGCTGCCCGCGAGCCGGGCCTCGACCGTGATGCCCTTCAGTTCGTCCGGGTCGTCGATGACGACGCCGCGCCGGGTCTGCATCCGTACCTCGACGGAGGTCTTCTCGCCGGGACGCGGGGACGCGGGGTCGAGGATGACGGAGGAGCGCAGCCGGCCCTGCCAGATGGCGCGCACGGCGACGACGCGCTCCCGGTGCCCCTCCGGCGCTTCGAGATGGACCCGCCAGCGTCCGGGGCGCGGATTCTTCACCCGCAGCGCCTCGACCGGCCCGCTCCGACCGGTGATCTCGAAGGTCGAGCCGTCGAAGGACCCGTCGGTGACGACCTTCCGGCCGTGCGGGTCGTAGTAGGTCGCGCTCACTTTCGGATCGTGTTTGCTGACCGTGATCGAACCGTCGGTGGCGATCTTGGGGATGGTCACGTACAGATCGGCGGGCGGCTTGCCCTCCGTGCCCTGGACGACCTGGGCGCAGCGGGCGGCGGCGAAGGTCTCCTGGAGGGCCTTGTCGATCCCGGCGGCGCTGTCGACCACCCGCAGCCGCGGGGTGGCCGAGGGCAGTTCGGCGCAGCCGTTGCGGTAGCCGCCCTCTGCCATCTTCTTGAGCGCGTCCCGGTCGATGGCGTCGCCGAAGCCGAGCGGCCAGATCTGTACGGACTTCTCGCGGGCGCGGGCGAGCTGTTCGGTGAGCTGGCGGGCGGCGTCGGACTGGCGGCCGGCCGCGTCGGCACCGTACTCCGGGCTGTCCCGGACGTCGAGCTTGCCGTCGGTGAGCAGGAAGATCACCTTCGGCGCGTCGGGCGCGTCCTCCTGGGTGAGCCGGGTCAGTGCCTGGCGCAGGGCCGCCGGGAAGTCGGTGCCCGGGCCCATTTCGGCGTCGCGGCGGGAGAGCTTCTTGACGCAGCCGTTCAGGTACGAGCGCCCTGAGGAGTCGACGACGGTGGGCGGGCACACCTCGGCGACCGGCGTCTGGCCGGGCTTCTCGGAGCTGCCGAAGCCGATGACGGTGGCGCGTGAGCGGTCCGAGATCTCCCCCTGGGCGATCAGCGCCGCGGCCTCCACCTCACGGTTCAGGTCCTCCTCGGAGAGGCTGTCCGACTGGTCGACGACCACGGCGAAGTCGATCGGGTCAGCCCCTTCGGCCACTGCCCCGATCCGGCCGGGCACGCCGGTGGCCTGGCCCGGGGCCGCCCCGGTGACGGCGATCAGACCGGCCAGGGCGAGCAGCACCCCGGCCAGACGTCTCGCTCCGGCCGGATGTGCCGGATGTGCCGCACGCGTTGTGTTTCTCATGTGCACCGTCTCTCACCACAGCTCACTCAGTAGGACCAGCACCGCGCCGAGCATCAGGGAGCAGCCCCCCATGCGCAGCCAGCGGTACTTGGCGGCCAGCACCGCGGCGTGCACGGTCGCCTGGCTCAGCAGCCAGCCCACGACGTCCTCGCCTGTCGTGTTCAGCCGGACCAGCAGTTCGTCGGACGGGGTACCGACGAGGAGGTCGTGCAGGAAGGTGTCCTCCGCCCCTATCCGGGTGCGGGGCAGGACGACCGCTATGAGCATCAGCAGTCCGGCGACGCAGAGGACTCCCCCGGCGGAGAGGAGGAAGATCCTCACCGGGGCGAGGGGCTGGTGCAGTCCGTCCTTGGTGAACGCGACGGCGCAGAAGGCGATGGCCCCGGAGAGCAGTATCGCGGCCTTCGTGTCGGCCCTGCCGATGTCCTCGCGGACCGAGACGACCAGGCGCTCGGCCAGATACCTGACGTCGGCGCTCGGTGATCCGTCCGGCCTCAGGGCCGGGACTCCGCCGCTCATTCGTCCCCCCAGTCGTCGAAGTCGGCGCTGGGCCTGGAGCCGCGCCGCGTGCTGCCGTGCTCGTCGTCCCGGTCGGCGCGCTCGCGGCGCGCGTCCCGGTCGCGTTCCGCGGACGACTCCACCCTGGTCGGCCGGTAGACCCGCGGTTCGTCGTCCCACGGGGGGCGGTCCGGTTCGCCGCGGTCGTCCCCGTAGCGGTTCTCCCGGTCGTCCCGGTAGCCGCCGCGCCTGTCGTCGGGGAAGTCCTCCCTGTCGTCCGCCCGGTCGGTTCCGTAGGGCTCCTCGCGTCGGCGGCGGGCGGTGGGGCCCTCCTCCAGCTCGCGCCTCGGCCGCTGTCCGAGCAGCACCTGGTCCGCGACGCCGCCGATCACCGCTCCTCCGCTCTCACGGAGCAGCCGCAGCGTTTCGAACATCTGCTCGCCGATGTCGTGGCGTTCGAGGTGTCCGGTGTCGAGCAGCCGGTTGAAGAGGTTGATGAGGTCGGTCTGTCCCTCGCGCTTCTGCTCCCTGATGGCCTCGCGGATCTCCCACTCCTTGGCGGGGTTGCGCGCCATGAGGTGGATGATCTCGGCCTCCTGGCCGCGGCGGAGCACCGCTTCGAGTTCGGCGGCACGCTCCCTGACGAGCCTGCGCTCCATCGCTTCCTTGCGGCGGTCGGCCTCGGCCCGTGCCTCGTCCCTGGACATGTCGAAGTCGATGTCGTCGCGCTCGCTCTTGCGCTGCCGGACGAGGTCGCTCAGGTCGATGAACACGTGGATACGCAGCCGCAGTCCGAGATCGCGGCCCAGGTCGAAACGGCCCTTGGCCAGTTCCTCCTGCACCGCCTCGTCGGCGCGCTGCGCGTCCGTGAGCCGGAAGCGGCGGGAGAGCTGGCGCAGTGTGAGGAGGAGTTCGCCGTGGAGCAGTTCGCGTACGTCCCAGACGCGCTTCATGACGACTGTGTGCGGCTCCTCGACCTCCCACTGCACCTCGGCCCTGGCGTCGAAGAACTGGGCGTCGCCCGCGGCGGGCAGGGCCAGTTCGAACGAGGTCACGTTCCGGCCGAGCAGCACCTCGAACACGGTGTACGGGGCCCGGAGTCTGGGTCTGTCGTGGTCGTCCCGGCGGTTGGGCCACACCACGCTGTGCCCGCCGTTCTGGTACAGGAGTACGGCGGCGATCTGGCCGCTCTCGCGCCGGTAGGGCGGCCTGCGTTCGCGTACCAGCGGGCCCACGGGGCTGTCCCGGTACTGCTCCACCTCGTCCTCGGTCACCGGCTGCTCCGTCATCCCCGGGCCTCGCCGGTCCGGTGTCCCGTTCTCGGGGCGGCGCTCCGCGTACCGCTGTTCGCCACGTCGGTCACGGTTCTCCTCCGCGGCTCGCTCTTCGTCAGGTGACGGGCTCATGCCCCGGCCCCCTCTCCCACCGCGTCCCACATCGTGCGGGCGGCGGTCTTGTCCAACGGTTCGTCGGGGTCCTTGACCAGTCGCGCCAGCAGGTGACGCAGCCGGTCGCGATCCCTGCGGCCCTCGGCCAGCCGGACCAGGAAGTGGCAGACGAGATCCAACTGGTGGCTGTCCGCGGCGGCCTGGCGCAGCAGGAGGGCGAGGGCGTCCTGGGTCGCGGCGCCGGCGCGTGCGGCGGCCAGCGCGCGCCGCACCAGGGACGCCAGCCGTCCGGTCAGTTCGGGATGGGTCTCCAGCAGGGCGGAGACCAGCATCCGCTTGCCGTGCGCTTCGAGTGCGGTCATGTCCTGGAGGCCCCACAGGAAGGTCGTACGGGTGCGCAGCGCGTGGATCACCGTCAGCAGGGCGAGGTTGGCGGGGCCCCGCCTGGTGTCGCGCAGCCATGCGTCGAGACGGTGGACGACGGTCTCCGGCTCCGGTCCCGCCAGCAGCCGGGTGACGCTGAACGACGCGTCGGACAGGATGTCCGTGTCGTGGGCGGAGTCGGTGTCGTCGTTCGCGCGGACGGCCACCTTGGCCAGGGCGTCGAGCGACGCGGCGACGGAACCGGCCGCCATCCCGTAGCCGTGGGCCAGGACCGCGGTGGTCAGCAGCTCCTCGTGACCGCTCTTCGTCCAGTCCTTGAGCAGGGCGGCGACCGCCGGCTGTACGGACGGCTCACGCGCCGCCTCGGCCAGCGCGGTCGCCGCCGACATCCGCTGTACGGGGCTGTCGGCGGCGGCCATGGGCACGACCAGCTCGCCCGACACGTAGGGCAGGTCCCAGGAGCACAGCACCCCGGCTGCGATGGACGCCCGTACCCACAGGACGGGCCGCGGATCGTCGCACAGGGTCCGCAGCCAGCGGACGAGGGGGCCGCGCACATTGTGGTAGCCGTGCCAGACCTCCCGCAGCACGGCGGTCGCGAGGGCCTCGCCCTGGAAGCGGACGACCCGCACCGGCACCTGGGCGTCGCCGAGGTCCAGCTCGCCGTCCTGGAGCACGGATCTGGCCGCGACCGGCCTGACCGCCGCGTGGGTGCCGAACAGCCTGCGGCCCGTGGGGGTGCCGGGGTCGAGCGTGACCGCCAGCTCCCAGGCGAGCTGTTCGCCCGCCTCCGCGGTGAGGCTGTACGGCGAACCGTTGAAGACGGCGACGGCGATACGGAACGCGGCGGCGCTCAGGGTGGGCAGGGCCTCGGGCAGGGTGCCGGGGCGGTCCGCGCCCGCGAACCAGGTCCTGGCCTGCGCGTCGACGAAGGTCGAGCAGTCGGCGAGAAGCTGACGGTGGGACAGCTCCGCCTTCTGCCGCCGGGCGAGATGGTCGGCGAGCCGCGCGGCCTCGCCGGGCCGCAGCGCGTCCAGGCCGAGCGCGTCGATGACGTCTCGCCCCGCGGCCAACTCCAGGGCCTCGTCCAGTGCGCCGTCGGGTGCGTCCTCCAGAAGCACTTTGAGGTGCTGGAGGAGGACCTTCTCGGCGGGCGGCGAGGAGCAGGCCACTCCGTACCGGCCGCGCAGCAGCCGGTCGGCCACCTCTCCGTTCTCCACGACGAGCACGCCGAAGGCCTCTGCCTTGACGAGCTTGCTCCGCAGGCCGTCGAGGTGCAGTTCGGTCGGTCCGGCCCGCCGGACGCGGGTCCTGCCGCGGCCGTCCGCCTGCTCCGTCTCCTGCCATCCGGTGTCGTCGGACTCGACCGCCAGGAGATGGCCGTGGCCCGGCTGGATCTCCTCGATCTCGTGGACCTTGACGCCGGGGTCGAGCCGGGTCACCTTCTCCCCCGCCACGCCCGCGAGCAGGGAGAGCGCGGTCGCCGTGCGGCCGCTGTTCCGCTCCCCGCAGAGCACCAGCAGTCCGTGCTTGTGCAGCCGCTGCTCCATCTCCTCGTAGTCCGGGGCCTCGCAGTACACACCGGCGAGGCGGGTCAGCTCCTCGGCGGGGACGGGGCCCTGGACCATGGCGTGTCCGCCGCCGATGCCGAGCCGGCCGATGAAGGTGTTGCCTTCGTAGTACTGGCCGTCGGCACCGAAGCCGATGGCGCGGCCCGTCTTGCCGGCGGCGAAGGTCTGGAGGGCCGTGTGCGCCGTACCGGAGCCGCCCGTACCGCCCGCGCCGCCCAGGGGGTTGCGGCCCGCCTGGTCGAAGGGGTTGGGCTCGGGGGGCTCTGGGCCGTCGCCCGGCGCCCGCCGGTCGGCGCCCTTCTCGGGCTTGTCGGCCTTCTTGTCGCCCGCGTTCCGTTCGGGCGACCGGTCCTCGGACTCGTCCTGCGGGTCCGGTACGTCCGGCGCCTCGTCCTGGTCACTCACGCGGGCTCACCCGGCTCCGGGGAGGCGGGGCCCCGGCTCTTGCGGATGCCGGTGAATCCGTGGATCACGTTGTTCTCGAAGTACTGGAGGTCACCCTGGGCGGTGATGACCCTCCCCGTGGAAGGTGGCGGTGGGCCGTCCCCCGGTGTCGGCCCACCGCCGGTCTGTTGCCGCGCCGCGCCGCCGCCGTCCGGAGGCGCGCCCTCGTCGGGCGCCCCGGACACCCCGGCCAGGCCGGAGAGCGCGGACGCGGGTAACCGCGGGATGTGTA
This sequence comes from Streptomyces sp. NPDC059092, assembly GCF_042756365.1. NCBI lineage: Bacteria > Bacillati > Actinomycetota > Actinomycetes > Kitasatosporales > Streptomycetaceae > Streptomyces > Streptomyces sp. NPDC059092. The sequence goes on along the minus strand of NZ_JBHZEJ010000033.1, from coordinate 15,119 downwards.
ACCAGGCGGTCTCGTCCGTCTCCTTGAACCGGACCCGTGTCCTCACGTAGTGCTCGGGCTCCACCTGGCGCCCGCCTTCCGCCACCACGTTCACGTACAGCCAGTCGGAGACGACCAGCAGCAGGTCGGCGCCGGCGGCGCCGGCCATGGTCCGCTTGGCCGTCGGGCTGTCGCAGAGCCGGCAGGCGAGGTCCACCGCCCGGCCCACCAGCCCCCGGCCGTCGTCGAACACGGGGCCCGCGTTCATCCCGATCCGCAGCCGCAGCCGCCGCGCGCTGCCCGCGTTGTGCTCGCGCAGGTACTGGTACAGCGCTTCGAGCCAGCCCCCGACCATCAGGGACGACGGTGTGCCCGGGTCGAGCGCGGTGAGGACGCCGTCCCCGCGGTCCTCCTGGTGACGGCCGCGCGGATCGATGTCCACCGCGGCGAACGCCTCGTCGAACGCGCCGTACAGGGCGTTCCGCATCCGCTTCTTGGCTTCCATCCCCAGCGTGCCCGAACCACTGACATCGCCGAAGACCACCAGTCTGCTGACCGCTCCCACACTGCTCACTGTTCCCCCTGTGCCGTGGTGACAGATCAAGCCTGGCCGCGAAAGGCGGCGGGCGGTGTAGCCGTTTACACAGCCGGAGGAGTTTTCTCCGGCCGTTGCGCACGAGGCCGCTGCGACCGCCGCCCGTCGGCGAGCAGCCGCAGCACCTGTATGTCCGTGACCGTGAGCCGCCGGTTGCCCGTCCGTACGACGTCCTGCTCCCGCAGCAGGCGCAGCGCCTTGGCGACGGCCTCCCGGGTGGCGCCGATCGCCGCCGCCAGGTCGTGCTGGGGCAGCGGCAGTTCGACCACGGTGCCGTCGCCGCCCGTGCGGCCCACCCGTTCCGTCAGCTCCACCAGCCGGGCGGCGAGACGTTGCAGCACGGAGCCGGAGGCCAGCGAGCGGCGCTCGACATCGGCGCTGCGCAGCCGGGCGCTGAGCTGGCGCATGATCAGTGAGGTGGCGTGCGGGCGTGCGGCGAGGAAGCTGCGGAACCGCTCGCCGGAGACAGCCGTGGCCTCGACCCGGCCGAGCGCGGTCACGGTCGCGCTGCGCGGACCCTGGTCGAACGCGGCGAGGTCGCCGACCACTTCACCCGCGCCGCGCAGCGCGAGGATGAGCCGGGCGCCCCGGTCGGTGTCGACGGAGACGACAGACCAGCCCGAGCGCAGAGCGAGGACGAAGGTGGTCGTGTCCCGCTCCCTGAGCATCACCTCGCCCGGGGCGTAGACCCGGCGTGAGCCGAGGGCCAGCAGCGCTCCACGGTCCTGAGGGGTGAGGGCATCAAGGAAGGAACGATTACGCTCGAACAGACTCATACTCACCCCCGTGAGAATTACCTTTTCCGGACAGCCGCCACACTGGCAACAGCCGCCACATGGTGTTGCTTGTTATGCGCCAAGTCTCCTGCGCTGGAAGATTTTTGACTGCCCATCAACTGACAGGGACCGAAACGTTAGGACCTCGTCACAGCCTCGTCAACTCGACCATGATGCTCCTCAAAACCTCCTGTTACCGGTGAAATGGCAGGATCGATTTCAAGACGGTGGCAAACGTGGTAAGCGTGTTGGTCCCGCGTTCGTCTCCGTGCCTGGAAAACACCGTAGGGGGAGGCACTGACAGTGCCTCCCCCTACCTGTGGACAACTCGCGTCGGCGCAGCTCAGAGTCTTGGGTCCACCGGTTCCGACTCCAGGGCCAGCACCGCGAAGACCGCTTCGTGGATCCGCCACAGCGGTTCACCGTCGGCCAGCCGGTCCAGGGCCTCAAGGCCGAGGGCGTACTCCCTCAGCGCCAGGGAACGCTTGTGTCCGAGGAACCGGCCGCGCAGCCGCGTCAGGTTCTCCGGCCGGGTGTACTCGGGACCGTAGATGATCCGCAAATACTCGCGGCCCCGGACCTTGATCCCCGGCTGGACCAGCCGCCCCTTGGCGTCCTTGACCAGCGCCTGGAGCGGCTTGACGACCATGCCCTCGCCGCCGCGCTCCGTCATCTCCCGCCACCAGTCCACACCGCCGCGCACCGAGTCCGGGTCGCCCGTGTCGACCAGCAGCCGCCGGGTGACCTGGAGCAGCCCGGCCGGGTCGTGCTCGACCAGCCGGTCCAGCCAGGCCAACTGGGCGTCGTGCGGCACACCGGCGAGGTTGCGGCCCCGCGCCGCCAGAAGCTGGAACGGCGCCAGCCGCACCCCGTCCAGACCGTCCGTGGTCCAGCAGTACCGCCGGTACGCCTCGGTGAACGCGGTGGCGTCGGCCGCCCGTTCGCGCTGCTCCGCCAGCAGCCCGGCCACCGGTACGCCCCGGGCCACGGCGGCTTCGAGGGCGCCGGTGACCGCGGGGAACGCCGCGCCCGCCGCGGCGCCCACCGCCGCGTACTGGGTGCGCAGCAGGCCGGTCGCCTTCAGGGACCAGGGCATCAGCTCGGCGTCCAGAAGCAGCCAGTCCGTGTCCAGTTCTCGCCAGAGATCGGCGGCGGTCACGGCGGTCCGCAGCCGGCCGAGGATCTCCTCGGTGACCGCGGGGTCGTCGAAGAACGGCCGTCCGGTCCGGGTGTGCAGCGCGCCCGTGACTCCCCGCACACCGAACCGTGCCTCGGCCACGGCCGCGTTCTCGCAGACCAGCACCACCGCGCGGGAGCCCATGTGCTTCTCCTCGCACACGACCCGCGCGACGCCGTCCGCCGCGTACTGCGCGAACGCCTCGGCCGGGTGCTCCAGAAAGCCCTCCTCGTCCGACACGGCCGTCGGCGCCATGGTGGGCGGCAGATAGGCGAGCAGCCGCGGGTCGATCGCGAAACGGCTCATGACCTCCAGGGCCGCCGCCGCGTTCTCCTCGCGCACCGCCAGGCGGCCCATGTGACGCGTCTCCACGATCCGCCGGCCCTGAACATCGGCGAGGTCGAGCGGCCGGCCCTCCCGGCCGCCGGGCGCCTCGGTGGTCAGCGGCTTGGCCGGCTCGTACCAGACCCGCTCGGCCGGTACGTCGACCAGCTCGCGCTCGGGCCAGCGCAGCGCGGTCATCCTGCCGCCGAAGACCGCTCCGGTGTCCAGGCAGATCGTGTTGTTGAGCCACGAGGTGCTCGGTACGGGGGTGTGGCCGTAGACGACGGCAGCCCGGCCCCGGTAGTCCTCCGCCCACGGGTAGCGCACGGGCAGGCCGAACTCGTCGGTCTCGCCCGTGGTGTCGCCGTACAGGGCGTGCGAGCGGACCCGGCCCGAGGTGCGGCCGTGGTACTTCTCGGGCAGCCCGGCGTGGCAGACCACCAGCCGGCCGCCGTCCAGTACGTAGTGGCTGACGAGCCCGTCGATGAACTCCCCGACCCGCGCGCGGAACGCGTCGTCCTCCTTTCCCAACTGCTCGACGGTCTCGGCGAGTCCGTGTGTGAGCTGGACCTTTCTGCCCTTGAGCCAGCGTCCGAGCTTGTTCTCGTGGTTTCCCGGTACGCACAGGGCGCTGCCGGCCTCGACCATGCCCATCACCCGGCGCAGCACCCCGGGGCTGTCGGGGCCCCGGTCGACCAGGTCGCCGACGAAGACGGCCGTACGCCCGTCCGGGTGCGCTCCGTCGACGTAACCGAGCCGGCCGAGCAGGGTCTCCAGCTCCGAGCGGCAGCCGTGGATGTCACCGATGATGTCGAAGGGTCCTGTGAGGTGGCGGAGGTCGTTGTAACGGCGTTCGAGGACGATCCCGGCGCCCTCCACCTCCCGCTCGCCGCGCAGGACGTGCACCTTGCGGAAGCCCTCCCGCTCCAGTCCGCGCAGCGAGCGGCGCAGCTCGCCGCGGTGACGCCTGATCACCCGGCGGGGCATCCCGGCACGCTCGGGGCGGGCCGCGTTGCGTGCGGCGCACACCTCTTCCGGCAGGTCGAGCACGATCGCGACGGGCAGCACATCGTGCTCGCGGGCGAGCCGTACGAGCTGTCTGCGGCTGTCGGCCTGCACGTTCGTGGCGTCGACGACGGTGAGCCGGCCGGCCGCGAGGCGCTTGCCGACGATGTAGTGGAGTACGTCGAAGGCGTCGCCGCTCGCGCTCTGGTCGTTCTCGTCGTCGGCGACCAGGCCGCGGCAGAAGTCCGAGGAGACGACCTCGGTGGGCTTGAACCGGGTGCGGGCGAAGGTGGACTTGCCGGATCCGGTGGCCCCGATCAGCACCACGAGGGAGAGGTCGGGTACGGGGAGGAGGCGGGGCGCGCGGGTGCCGTCGGTGGTCATCGTCCCGCCTCCGTTCCCGTTCCCGTTCTCACAGTCGCTCATGTTCCCGCTCTCGTTCTCGACGGGCCTGTCGTTCTCGCCGGTCATCCGGTCTTCCCCTCCTTCTCGTCCGCCTCGCTCGTCGCGCTCGTCGCGTCGGTCCCGCTCGCGACGAAGACGGCCATCTGCGTGGGCGGCCCCACCTCCGGGTCGTCGTCCCCGACGGGGACATGGGTCACCCCGTAGCCGTGGCGCCGTCCCACCTCCTCGGCCCAGGCCCGGAACTCCGCCCGGGTCCACTCGAAGCGGTGGTCGCTGTGGCGCACGTGACCGGCGGGAAGGGTCTCCCAGCGCACGTTGTACTCGGCGTTCGGTGTGGTGACGAGGACCGTGCGCGGCCGGGCCACGGCGAACACCGCGTACTCCAGCGCGGGCAGTCGCGGCGGGTCGACATGCTCGACGACCTCGCTCAGCACGGCCGCGTCGTACCCCTCGATCCGCTTGTCGGTGTACGTGAGCGCGCCCTGGACGAGCGAGACGCGGTCGGCCTGGCGCTCCCCCATGCGGTCCAGCTTGAGCCGGCGCGCGGCGATGGCCAGCGCCCGTACGGACACGTCCACGCCGACCACACGGGTGAACCGCGCGTCCTTCAGCAGCGCCTGGACGAGCTGCCCCTGGCCGCACCCCAGGTCGAGCACCGTGCTCGCGCCCGCGTCGCGGAGCGCGGCCAGGATCGCGCCGCGTCGCAGCTCGGCGAGCGTGGGCGTCTTCGCCTGCGCGACATCGCCACCGGCTTCGGCTTCGGCGGGTGCCTCCACCTCGACCGCGTTGTCGATGGCCTCGACCTCGATGTCGTCGGTCTCGGCGAGCCTGACCAGTTCGAGCCGGTTCATGGCCTCCCGGGTCAGCCCCCAACGGCGGGCGAGATAGCGGCTGGTGATCAGCTTCTGCTCCGGGTGGCCGGCCAGCCAGCCCTCGCCCGCCCGCAGCAGCTTGTCGACCTCGTCGGGCGCGACCCAGTAGTGCTTTGCGTCGTCGAGCACCGGCAGCAGTACGTAGAGCTGGCGCAGCGCGTCGGCGAGCCGCAGTTCGCCCGCCAGGACGAGCTGTACGTAACGGGAGTCGCCCCACTGCGGGAACCGCTCGTCCAGCACCACCGGGCGCGCCTCCACCGAGGCCCAGCCCAGCGGTCCGAAGAGCTTGCCGACCAGCTCGGCGCCGCCGCGCGCGGGCACCGCGGGGATCTCGATCCGCAGCGGCAGCGGGCTCGCGGCCCGCTCGGGCCGCGCGGCGCAGACGCCGCGCGACGCGCTCTTGAACACCGTGGCCAGTGCGACCGCGAGCAGGGAAGAGGCCGCGTAGGGGCGGTCGTTGACGTACTGCGCGAGCGCCGCGTCGGGGGCGCCGCCCCGCCCCTTCCCCTTGCCCCGCCGGATCAGGGCCACCGGATCGATCTCCAGCAGCAGCGCCGCCGTGCAGCGCTCGGCGGATGCCTCGGGATAGAGCACATGGGCGGTGCCATGTGACGTGGAGAACGTCTGCGTCCGGTCGGGATGCTTGTGCAGCAGAAATCCGAGGTCCGTCGCAGGACGTTCTGGAGTGCCGGTGGTACTGATCGTCAGGAACACCTGATCGAGTATTGCCCGGTCGGCCCGCCACCACGAGGGGTTTTCACCGCGGGCGCCGCCGTCCCCACCGCCGTCCCCACCGCCGGCGCCGGCGCCGTGGCAGTGGCAGTGGCAGTGGCAGTGGCAGTGGCAGTGGCAGTGGCGTCAGCGTCCGGTGGCGCCGGCGAGTTCGGTGATCTCCGCCGGGCCGACCCGGCAGCACCCGCCCACCAGCCGCGCGCCCGCCGCCTGCCAGGAGCGCACCCGGGAGGGGTCGAACGCCGGGGTTCCACGCCAGTCCCGCGCGACGGCGTCCCACTCCTCTCCGCTGTTCGGATAGACGACGACGGGCTTGCCCGTCACCTCGGCGGCGATCTCCACGGCGCGGTCCGTGTCCCCCGGCTCGCAGCAGTTGACGCCCACCGCGATCACCGACGCGTTCCCGGCGGCCAGGGCGAAGGCGTCGGCGAGCGGCTGACCGGCCCGGGTGCGCTCCCCCGCGATGGAGTACGAGAGCCACACCGGCACCCCGCACCCCTCGACCGCGCGCAGCAGCGCCTCCGCCTCTTCGGAGTCCGGCACCGTCTCCAACGCCAGTACATCGGCGCCGGCCGCCGCGAGGGTTTCGATCCTCGGCCGGTGGAAGCGCTCCAGCTCCGCCACCGACAGCCCGTACCGCCCGCGGTACTCGCTGCCGTCCGCGAGCATCGCGCCGTACGGGCCGACCGAGGCGGCCACCCACACCTCACGCGGCTCCACCTCGGCCGCGTGGCGCGCCAACTCCACGCTGCGGCTCAGCAGCGCGCTCGCCTCGTCCCGGCCCACACCGCGCCGCGCGAACCCCTCGTACGTCGCCTGATAGCTGGCGGTGATGAGCACCTGCGCGCCCGCGCGCACATACGCCGCGTGGGCGGCCTCGATCTGTTCGGGGCTGTCGACGAGGAGCCTCGCCGACCACAGCCCGTCGGACAGGTCGCAGTCCTGCGCCCCGAGCTGGTTGGAGAGACCACCGTCGAGGACGACGGTCCCCTCGGCGAGGGCGGCGGCGAGGGTGCGGGCGGGCTTCACGGTGGCTCCAGAGCTCAGGGGCGTCGGACGCTCAGCGGTATCGGGCGGGCCGGCCGGGCCCCGGCCGGGTGACCTCAGGACAGGTGCCCCTGGCCGGGTGGTACCCGACCCGGTGCCCCCGGCCGGGTGGTACCCGTCGGGGCGGCCCCGGGCGGGCGCACCGGCGCGTGCGGGTGGTTCAGCTCAACTGCGACTGGACCTGTGAGGAGATCAGTTCCAGATGGTCGAGATCGTCCAGATCCATCACCTGGAGGTAGATCCGCGAGGAACCGACGGCGGCGTACCGTCCGATCTTGTCGACCACCTCAGCGGGCGAGCCCGCCAGTCCGTTCGCCTTGAGCTCCTCCACCTCCCTGCCGAGAGCGGCGGCCCGGCGGGCCACCTCCGCGTCGTCCTTGCCCACGCACACGACCAGCGCGTTCGAATACACCAGGTCGTCCGCGGCGCGCCCCTCCTTCTCAGCCGCTGCCCGCACCCGGCCGAACTGCCGCTCGGTGTCCTCGACCGAGGCGAACGGGATGTTGAACTCGTCGGCGTACTGCGCGGTGAGCCGCGGGGTGCGCGTCGCGCCGTGTCCGCCGATCAGCACCGGCACCTTGCGCTGCGCGGGCTTGGGCAACGCGGGGGAGTCGGTGAGCTGGTAATACGTGCCGTCGTACGAGAAGGTCTTGCCGACCTCGGTGGCCCACAGCCCCGTCACGATGGCGAGCTGCTCCTCCAGCCGGGCGAACTTCTCCTTGGGGAAGGGGATCCCGTACGCCTTGTGCTCCTCCTCGAACCAGCCGGCGCCCAGGCCCAGTTCGACCCGGCCGCCGGACATCTGGTCGACCTGGGCGACCTGGATGGCCAGGACGCCCGGGAGCCGGAACGTCCCGGCCGTCATCAACGTGCCCAGCCGGATCCGCTTGGTCTCCCGGGCCAGCCCGGCCAGGGTGATCCAGGCGTCCGTCGGCCCGGGAAGACCGTCCGCGGAACCCATCCGCAGATAGTGGTCGGACCGGAAGAAGGCGTCGAAGCCCAGATCCTCGGTGGCCTTGGCCACGGTCAGCAGTGTGTCGTAGCTCGCCCCTTGCTGGGGCTCGGTGAAGATGCGCAGATCCATGGCTCCATCCTGCACCTTCGCGCGCGGTGCCCTCCCCGGTGTCCCCTGTCAGAGGGGCCCCACCGGCGAGTCGGCCGCCTCCTCCCTGCCGCGCCCTCTGCCGCGCCCCCGCCCGTGGTCGCCGCTGTGGTCCGCGCCCCGGTCCCCGACGCGGTCCGGCACACAGTCCGGGACGCGGTCCGGGACGCGGTCCGGGACGCGGTCCGGGATGTGATCCGGCACACGGTCCGGGATGTGGTCCCCGGTACGTCCCCGGTCACGGCCGCCGGCCGGCAGGCCGTCCCACCCCCGCTCGCGCCGCCACTCGCTCGGCCACACCCGTTCCTCCTCCCGGTCCCGCTCCCGCTCCTTCACCCGTTCCCTCTCACGCTCCTGCGTGAGGAGCCGCCGCAGCATCCCACCCACCCGGTCGTTCGACTCGTCCGCCGCGTCGATCGCTTCGATGCACTGCCAGTACAGAGCCTCCTCCTCCGTCGCACACGCCACCGCGACCAGCGCGATGCCCACCTCACCCAGTAACGCGCCGAGCCCGGTCAGCGCCGCCCGCACGTCCCGTACCCCCGAGAGCTGAAGCGCCCGTATCGCTCCGACGCCGAGCCCCGGTATCTCCGGCGGGACGCCGCCGCCCCCGTCCGCCCCGTACAACTCCCGCAGATCGCGCAGATCCCGCGCCTCGCCTCTCAGTTCCTTCGGGCCCCTCAACACCAGCTGATGGCCGACCGCCTGGGCGAGGGCCTGTGCCTGCCACGCCTCCGCGATGACGTCCACTTCCTGCGCGCTCGCCGCCAGGGCATGCCGGCTCACGCCGATGAGCCGTTCCGCATCCATCCGCAGTCCCCATTCCCGCGAGAATCCTGCCCATGAACTCCACTACCCAGAGTGAGCGCATCGGAGCAGAAAAGCTAGAGCATTGCGGAAATCTGTGGACAGCAGGCTCGTTGTGCATAACCTGGCCACTCCGGAGAGTGACAATCGCCCTCAATCGTCATGATCGACAGGTCTCTTGGGCGGGAAGCGGACCTCATTCCGCTCCACCTTCGCGGCGAGCGCCGCGAGGGGGTCGACACCCAGCACTCCGCAGAACTGGAGGAGATACGCGAGCACGTCCGCGACCTCGTCCCTCACCCGGTGGGCCGTCTCCGGGTCCGCCATCACCCGCGCCGACTCCTCGGGCGTCAGCCACTGGAAGATCTCCAGCAGTTCCGACGCCTCGACGCTCAGCGCCGCCGCCAGGTTCTTGGGGGTGTGGTACGGCTCCCAGTCCCGCGCCGCCGCGAACGCGGCCAGCCTCCGCTGCAGTTCCGCCACGTCGAGTTCGGTCACGGCTCCAGGTCTACCACCGTCACACCCGCGCCGGGCCGGGCCGACGACTCCGTACGCCGTGGGACCTTCCTACGATCGCGGGACGGTGTCCGCCGCGATCCCCTCGACCTCCGTGCCGATCGGGGCCAGCAGGAAGACGTTCTTGTCGACCCGGTGCATCCCGCTGCCCAGGCCGAAGACCACCCCGCTGCTGAAGTCGAGGATGCGCTTGGCCACATCGGCCTCGGCGCTGGTCAGGTCCAGCAGCACCGGGATCCGGGCGATGAGATGGTCGGCCACCTCCCGCGCGTCCGCGAACACCTGCACCCGCAGCACGATGAAACGCCGGTGCTGCTCGACGGGTTCGCGGGGGACGGTCGTGTGGTCCACCCGTGAGGGCCACTCGTTGCGGCCCCGCAACGGGACGACCTGGGCGAGGCCCTCCCACTGTTCGTCGGTGGCGTCATACCCGTCGTAACGGCCGTACCTGCTCACCGGACCACCCTGCCCGCACGCTCTGTCTGCATCAGGTCATCCTCCCGCGTATCACCCGTTCGGCCCATCAACGACACGGCTGTGTACGGCTATGTGACGATCGGCTCCCCCCGGACATGACCGAGCGGACGTCGACCGGGCGGACGTCGACCGGGCGGACGTCGACCGGACGGACATGGCCGAGCGGAAACGACCGTAGCGGACATGGCCGACGGGATGGACCCCGCCCCCGTACCCTCCGGGGCCCCATCCTCACATCGAGCGCGCCCTCGTCTCAACGGGACGGCAGCTGCTCCCTCCTGACCTCAAGGCCGGCGGGCGCCTCGATGTGCGCCGTACCGTCCGCGTCGACGGCGATATCGAGCCGGCCGCCCGCGACGTCGAACCCCTCGACCTTCAGCGGCCGGTACGCCTCCGTGAACGTGGGCGCCACGGTCAGGGTGCCGTTCGGGACATCGGCGGCGAGCCCCAGCGCGGACTGGAGGACGAGTACGGACGAGGCCGCCGCCCAGGCCTGCGGACGGCAGGACGCCGGATACGGCGACGGGACCGGGTCGATCGCCGCGCCGTGCCCGGCGAACAGCTCGGGCAGCCGCGCGTCGAAGCCCGCCGACGCGGTCAGCAGCCCGGCCGCGAGCGGCGCCGCGGCGTCCGGGAATCCGGCCCTGACCAGCCCGTGGACCGCGATGGCGGTGTCGTGCGGCCAGATCGAACCGATGTGGTAGCCGTACGGGTTGTACCCCACGGAGTCGCTGCTCAGCGTGCGCAGCCCGTGCCCGGAGTCCAGGCCGGGCCCGCTGATGCGGGCCGCGAGCAGCGCGCTCTCCTCGTGGTCGAGCAGCCCCGTGCCGAGCAGGTGGCCGAAGCCGGAGGTGACGGAGTCCACCGGCCGGCCGTCCCGGTCGAGCGCGACGGCCGGGTACGGGCCGCGCTCGTCCTCCACCCAGAAGCGGCTGCGGAACCGGTCGCGCAGCCGCTCCGCCCACTCCTCCCAGCGGTCGGCGCCCGGCCGGCCGAAGGCGCGCAGCAGGGCGGCGCCGCCGCGGGCCGCCTCGTACGCGTACGCCTGCACCTCGCAGAGCGCGATCGGGGAGGTGGCGAGGCGTCCGTCACGGTGCCGGATCGCGTCGCCGGAGTCCTTCCAGCCCTGGTTGGCGAGGCCCCGGCCGGTGCTGTCGACGTACTTCAGGAAGCCGTCGCCGCCGGCGTCGCTCTGGTCGCCGATCCAGCCGAGGGCCGCCTCGGCGTGCGGCAGCAGCTCCTCGACCTCCTCGGGGGCGAGCCCCCAGCGCCAGGAGTCGTGCAGCAGTGTGATCCAGAGGGGGGTGGCGTCGACGGTGCCGTAGTAGCTGGGCGGCAGGGCGAAGCTGTCGTGGAACGACTGGGCGGCGCGGCGCACTTCGTGCAGGATCTTGCCGGGCTGCTCCTCGGTCTCCTGGTCGGTGCGCACGCCCTGGCGGCGGGCGAGCGTACGGAGCGTTCCCGCGGCGAGTCCGGTGCCCAGCGGCAGCAGCATCCGGGCCGCCCACAGGGAGTCGCGGCCGAAGAGCGTGAGGAACCAGGGGGCTCCTGCGGCCAGGAACTGGTCGGCGGGGCGGCCAGGGGCCGTGAGCCGCCCGAAGTCGGCGGTCGTCGCGCCCTCGTCCGCCGGTACCGGGTCGGTGAGCCGCAGCCGGTCGAGGTCCGCCGCCGACTGGTCGATCCACTGGTCGAAGCGGCGGTCGGCGCTGCGCAGCACCGGCGTGCGCCACGGCACGCTCCGCGCCGTCGGCGCCGGGAACTGGTCGCCGTCCTCGTGGGCCGCGTCGCAGCCCAGTACTGCGGTCCATTCGGCGCCGGGCGCCAGCTCCACGTCGTACGTCAGCCGTCCGGTCGCCGCGTCGACGGCGGCCGGCCGCGGGGCGCTGGTCAGGGTTACGGAGAAGGTGTCCCTGGCCCAGTCGAGCCCGGCGTCCGTGGCGGTGGCGGCGAGGGTGGGCTGCGTGTCGCCCTGCTTGACGCGCTCCATGAGGGCGAGGTCGGTGGCCGCCGTGACGATCAGTGTGACGCGGACGTGCTGCCGCCCCGCGTTGGTGAGTTCGAGGGTCTCCTCCAGGCGGCCGGGGGTGACACGGCGGCGCCGTCGCAGGGTGACCGCGGGGTCCGCGGTCTCCTCGCCCAGGCCGCGCAGCACCCCGCGGAAGGAGGCGCGGTCCGCTCCTTCGAGGGCGCCCCGTACGGGCGCGATCCCGATGCCGTCGGCCTCGACGGTCAGCCGGGCGAGGGCTCTGCTGTCGCCGTGGTAGAAGCCGTCGGCACCGCTGTGGAACTGCCCGTCCGCGTGGGATATCGCGAAGCTCGGCGCGTACAGCGTGACACAGGCGTCGTGCAGGAACGGCTGCAGTCCCTCGGCCGCCGGAATGGCCTCTGCGACGGAGTTCATAGTGTCGTGGGTCTTGACAGTGGTGGACAACAGAGCAGAACCTCTCAGTCATTGGAGCGTTCCAAGAACCCTAACGACGACTTCAGCTCGTTGACAATGGCATTGGAACGCTCCAATCAACTCGTACAGTCATCAGAAGATCCTCAGACCCACCGAAGAAGATCCGCAGACCCACCGCTCCACAGCCCCACCGCTCAGCAGACCCACCGATCACCAGAGCACCAGGTCCACAGATCCACCCGCCAGATTCACCCGTCGATGCGTGAGAACGGTTCCGGAGACAGCCATGCCCCGCTCCACCCAGCCCCCTTCGTCCAAGCCGGGTCCCGTGACCCTGGCCATGGTGGCGCGGCGGGCCGGGGTCTCCCCGCAGACCGTCTCGAACGCCCTCAACGCACCGGGACTGCTCAGGACCGAGACCCTGCAACGGGTCCGCGCCACCGTCGACGCGATGGGCTACCGCCCGCACCGGGCCGCGCAGACACTGCGCACCCGCTCCAGCAAGCTCATCGGGTACGGCATCCGCCCCACCGCCCCCGGTATCACCGCCCCGGTCATGGACCGCTTCCTGCACGCCCTGTCGCAGGCCGCGGACGAGGCCGGCTACCGGATCCTGCTCTTCGCCTCACCGCCCGGCAGCCCGGGACTCGACGGTCACGAGGAACTGCTCGACCTGCACAGCGTCGACGGTTTCGTGCTGAGCGGCACCGACCGCGGCGACCCGCGCCAGGCGTGGCTGGCCAAGCGCGGTGTGCCGTTCGTGGGGTTCGGCCGGATGTGGTCGGGCCGGCAGATCGGTGACTGGGCGGACGTCGACGGCGCGTCGGGCACCGACGCCGCGGTCGAGCACCTGGTGGCCCAGGGCCACCGGAAGATCGGGTTCCTCGGCTGGCCGCGCGGCTCGGGCGTCGGCGACGACCGCGCCGAGGGGTGGCAGCGCGCCATGCGCCGGCACCGGCTGCCCGTACGCGGCCGGCGCGCGCAGAGCGTCGACGACCTGGACTCCGCGCACACCGCCGTACAGCCGCTGCTCGACGCGGGCGTGACCGCCGTGATCGCCGCCAGCGACATGCTCGCGCTCGGCTGCTACCGGGCGCTGCGCGAACGGGACACCGCGCCAGGCCGGGACGTGGCCGTCGTCGGCTTCGACGACTCGCCGACCGCCGCGCTCCTCTCCCCCGGACTCTCCACGATCGCCCAGCCCCTGGAGGCCGTCGGGCGCGAGTGCGTCCGGCTGCTGCTGGCCCGGCTGGCGGCTCCCGACGCGCCGCCCGAGCGCGTCCTGCTCGAACCGTCCCTCGTCATCCGGGACAGCACGCCCCCACCGGGCGGCTGAGCCCGGCCCCGAACCCCCGGGGCGGGCCCGCCCCGTTACCGCCCCGGGCCTTTTCCCCCACGCCCGTACACCCCGTACGCCCGTATGTCCGCGCACGCCCGCACACGCCCGTACGGCCTCGGTCCGCCCGCTCCGCCGGGCGGCCCCGGGCCCGTATCCGAACGTGTGCCGCACATTTCATCTTTTCTGGAGGAATACATGGTCACCCGCACGGCCGTCGCCGCCCTCGTCACCTGCGCGGCGCTGCTGACCGCCACCGGCTGCTCGTCCAGTTTCGACAAGGACAAGGAACCGGCCCAGGCCACCACCGCCAAGCAGAACCTGACCGTACTGATCGCCACGTCCGGGGACGCCGAGACCCAGGCCGTCAAGAAGGCCGCCGCGGCGTACGCCAAGAAGTCCGGCAACACGGTCGACGTCCAGGTCGCCAAGGACATGAACCAGCAGCTCGCCCAGTCGTTCGCCGGGCACAAGCCGCCGGACGTCTTCTACGTCAACTCCGACCAGTTCGCGAACTACGCCAAGGGCGGCTCGCTGTACCCCTACGGGGATCAGATATCCGACGCGGACGACTTCTCGGAGCAGCTCCGCACGTCCTTCTCGTACGACGACAAGCTCGTCTGCCTGCCCAAGGACACCTCCACGCTCGGGCTCGCCATCAACACCGACCTGTGGAAGAAGGCCGGGCTGACGGAGAAGGACTACCCGAAGAGCTGGGCGGAGCTGAAGACCGTCGCCGACAAGCTCACCGGCGACGGCGTCACCGGCCTGGTCACCAGCGACGAGTTCCAGCGCCTCGGCGTCTTCATGAAGCAGGCGGGCGGCTGGATCACCGACTCCGGGCAGACGAAGATGACGGCCGACTCCAAGGAGAACGCCGAAGGCCTCACCTACGTGCAGTCCCTCCTCAAGTCGGGCTCGATGAAGTTCGCCAAGCAGGTCGACACGAGCTGGGGCGGCGAGGCCCTCGGCAAGGGCAAGGCCGCCATGACCATCGAGGGCAACTGGCTCGACGGCGGGATGAAGCTCGACTACCCGGACGTGAAGTACGCCATCGCCCCGCTCCCCACCGGACCGGCCGGCCAGGGCACGCTCGCCTTCAGCAACTGCTGGGGCGTCGCCGCCGACAGCGCGCACCGCGACGCCGGGGTCGACCTGGTGAAGTACCTCACCTCCGCCGACCAGCAGATGGCCTTCGCCGACGCGTTCGGTGTCATGCCCTCGCGCACCAGCGCGCTGAAGACGTACGCCGCGCAGGAGCCCCAGGCCAAGGCGTGGGTGGACGGCAGCGCCTACGCGCAGGGCCCGGTGACCATCGCCGGGTTCGACAAGGTCCTCAGCCAGTTCAACACCGAGCTCCAGTCGCTGCGCACCGCGGACCCGGAGAAGATCCTCGCCGACCTCCAGCGCAACGGCGAACAGGCGATCGCGAAGGGCAACTGAGCCACCATGCCCCTCCGCACCACGCCACGCCGTACGGTGCGCGCCGACCGCGCACCCCGAGCCGCCGGCGCGCCGGGCGAACCTGCCCCGCCCGGCGCGGCCGGTACGACCGCGAAGGGCCGCGC